>JBLHLE010000794.1:0-4357 GCA_047620805.1 Pirellulaceae bacterium | reverse complement strand
ATTGGCATTTGGAATTGGAAACGACCCGGGCCGAGAAATTTCATCGTCTCTCGTTGGGAGTCTTCAATCGTGGAGAGTTCGATGTAGTCGTTCCAAAAAGAACCGTCGGCATGCAGGGCGTCGACGAGGATGTGGTCTTGGTTATCGAAGCGGGCGACCGTGATTTGAATGTCATTCGGCACCGTTCGGCGTCTGCTAAGTGACACGACTCGCGACCAAAAGGAAGCTGCGCCCTGCCACGATTGCCAGTCTCGCCCCCAGTTATCTTTGGGATCCGAGGTGAATGCGGCGACTCGCCCGGCTCCGTAGGGCCACCAAGCCAGCAACGGATCGCCGTCCGTTGCCCACAGCAAGAGTTCGGCATCCGACTTGGGCGTGGTTGGCGAATAGCCGAGCAGTGCGGGCGCGGATTCAATAGATAAGCCGGGGAGTTGTCGAGCAATTTGCGGCAGCACAGGTTTGCGTTCCGAGTCAACTGCGGCGAGTGTTTCTTCGACGAGCACGTCGCGAATCTCTTTGGGGTCGTTGCAAACGTGGAATCGTCCTCGGGCGGTTTTTGCTATATCGACAAGCAGGCTTTTGTCAGTTTCCTTTCCAATAGATATTGTGGAGACCGTAATGCCCGCGTCCGCCATTTCCTTCGAGAGTCGGTCGAAGTTGCCGGGCGAAGCTACGCCATCGGTAAGAATGACGGCGTGCTTGCGATCGGCAATGGCTTGGTCGAGTGCCAAATGAGCGCGGATCATTGCGGCGTACATGTTAGTACGTCCTTCCGCTTTCAGGCCGCTTATCTTGGCGTACACATCGCGCTTGTCGCCGCAGGGGGCCAATTCGCTGACCCATTCAAACTCGTCGCCGAATGCTACGATGCCAACTTTATCAGTAGCAACGAGCAGCTTGACCGATTCCTTTGCCGCCTCCTTTGCCAGTCGCATGCGGTCTTCTTTCAGCATGCTTCCAGACTTGTCGATCACCAAAACCATGGCGAGTGTCTCCCGCGGTTTTCCCGGCCGAATCGGTGCGCTCACCGGCAACATCGACTCGATATCGGAACCTTGCAATCTCGCTTTTTCAAAGACCGCGTTGCCGCCCAAGACAATGAGACCACCGCCGGATTCGTGGACGTACTGGTGAAGGTTGTCGATTTGTGCGCGGGAGTACGAGTTTGCTGGGATGTCGGATAATACGACCAAGTCAATTTCGTCCGGATTCGCCAGTGAGGCGACCAAGTTGTCCGAACTGATGACGCTGACACCCATCCCCTTTCCCGACAGCTGATTGGCGAACGGTTGAATGCCCTCGCGATCATCGTCAACCACAAGTACTCGTAGCTTTGGCGATGTCGAGATGATTGCCCGTCGGTCGTTGTTTTGTTCTGTGGAGTCGTCGCTAGAAGAGATGACTGCGCGGAAATCGGTGAACGCTCGTTGGTCTTTGGTGACGCGATGACTGAATCGATTGGTGCCAGCCTCTAATTTCACGGCCTTTTCATCCAGCAGTTCTTCTCCGCGGAACAGTCGCAGCTGGGCATCCATCGCCACGGTAGACGCGACGATCGTTTCGACCAAGAACGGTTCGAAAGCGTGAGCGTGAATTGGGGTCCGCAGGTCAATGATAGCGGCGTCGGGCTCGGAAGAAGGTCGCAGTGGCACCACGTGGATCGGCGTATCCTGTGCCGCTACGCGCAGAGCGTTGCCGTAGCAGAAACGTCCGTCCGACATTAACACGACCTCTGGTATATATCCCGTCGGCATCTCGGCGAGCACTTTCGCGAGCGCTCTGTGGGCACCCTGATGGTTCTCGAAATCATCGCTTACAATCTTCTCGCGAAGTTGCACGCGATCAGGACTATCGAAGTACACGTGCTCGACCCGTGCGATGTTCTCGTCGTCCGGAATTTTGCTGAGGAATTCGTCACCGTCTTTTGAGCTTGCGCAGCTGTGACTAACATCGTGCAGAATGACGACGAACTTTTTGCTGCTAATAATGTTTAGTACGGGACCGGCCATCGCAGAGACCAGCAAAATGATCTGTACCATTCGCAGCGGCCGCCAGAAACTTCTGTTGCCGGGCACGGGCCCTGGTTCTTTCACGCTCCAACGCCAGACAAGCCACAGCGCCGCCAGACCCAGCAATGCCGCTGGGTGACTCCACTCGAGTTGTAAAGCGAATAGCATCATGATCGTCGTTCAAATAAGTTGGCGACGTTGAAAACAACGCCATTCAAGAGTTAGTAGTACGATGGCCAGCAACAACAGGGCAGGGGAGAGGCTCAACATCCGGCCGAGCGTGATGTCATTTACCGTCAGGTTGTGTTGTTGGATCTGAATCATGTTGCTCTCAAGCAGATTCAGTAGATCGATTGGAATGGGCTCCGTTTGAATTTGCCCGAAAATCTGTAGCGTCTCTATCGCCATGGAGCCCGCCTCGTCGGTCCGATTTTGAGCGACGAATTGACTCTGGACGACGATATCGCTCGTCGAAAATGAACCGGAGGGGCGATTGTTGCCTCCGACTAGCTGTTGGATCGCGTTGTCGACCAACACGGCGAACTCTCCTCGCTTGATCAGATCTGCCGAGTCGATTCCAAAATGAAAAACGATAACATTGTTGCCAGCGAGATACGATACGATTGGACGACCGTTTGAAGTTAAGATCTGATGCGACGGGTCGCTTGTGAATTCGATGTCGAAATAGTTATCGATCGCCGCGTTGTCTATCCGCAGGCCCTTGAACAGTTCGTCGTGCGGGGAGGCGATCAGTTCAGATGTCCAGCGTTCGACCTTTGTGCTGTTCCAAAGCGGGGAACTTCCGGCAGGATCGAAGACCAAGACTTTTCCCGTTGGGAACACCGCCGGAGCCCGACCTACGATGACCGTCACATCTGCTTCTTCTTCAACGTCGAATTCAGCATCGGAGAGTATTTCGTATTGCCGTAGCGATTGAGCGGCGACGGTCCATCGTTGCTCACCGAGTACTCGGATTCTAAGCGGCAGATAAGGCGCGAACGCAACGTGGGCTGCGTTATCCAATGCGAAGCCGTCGGGGCGACCTAGTTTGGCTCGTAACGTCACCGGATCGCCGAGATGCACGTCGAACGACGCGATTTTTTTCTCTCCCGGAGCGATTTGCACTTCTCGACTGAACAACTCGTTGGAGTGATGTGCCACCGACAATGGAAATGTTAGCGACTCCGACGAGTTGTTCGCGATCTCAAGGGCGAGGTTTTGCGTGCCGGGTCGGCCGGCAACGCGTCGGAGCGCGAAACCAGTAATGCCGTAGTTGTTAACGCTCTCGCCTACCACCAACTGCTCAACTTGCTCAACTGTTTCGTCGTCGAGTGGATAGCAGCCATCGCCGACGATAATGATGCGCGGCTTTTCGCCGTCGATTCTCACGTCTTGCAAGAGATCGACCGCCGTTTGCATCGATGTGGCGCCATGCGTCGGCTGTTTTGGAATCGCCTCTCGCAGTACGTCTTGATCGGTCGTGAATGGGCACTGCCACCGCGGCGACGAGCCCACCGCCAGGATCGCCATCTTTTGCAGACGCGGACGTTTTTCAATCAGCTGCCAAGCCGTTTTGTAAATCGATTGGAAACGAGTCGACTTGCTTGGCTGTTCTGAGTTTGGCTGTTCTGAGTTTGGCTGCCCTGAGTTTGGCTGCCCTGTGTTGATCGTGCTGGCAGAAACGTCAATGATAACCACAACCGGCCGACCGGTGTCGTTATACCATCGCAAGTCAGCAGCAGCCAAAACGATGGCGGCAAATGCAAGGAGATGGAATAGCAGCGACGCGAATTTCCGCCATTGATTCCAGCGCGGCTGTTTGTCGAAGGTGGCCTTCCAAATCGGTTCTGCGGCCACGTTGGATTTCTTGGGAAGCAAGCCAATCAAATAGACGGCGAGCAGCGCAACGGCGAGCCAGCCGAATTGTAACGCGAAAGGGTTGGCGAAACTCATGCCCTAGCCCCTCCCCGCAATTGCCAAGCGCGATGTTGTGCGACTCGAGTTGTCATCTCTAGCAGCTGTTGAAGATTCGTCGATAGGCTATGTTCGGTCGAAACGTAGCCGAAGCCAATCGCGTCTTGTCGAGCAAATTGGCTACAGCCGCTGCGAAACGCATTGAATTGTTTGCGGTATTCATCGAGGTCGAGCGTATCGACGGCGCCCAAGAATTTCAGCGCGGACGCCAAACTGTTTAAACGCAGCAGCCCGAGCCCGTTTGGTTTTTGATCTTGCGGTCCGCAGACTTGGATCATTTGTATGCCGTGTCCGAGTTCCAACATCCGCCGGATGAACGGCGCGTAACCTTGGCTTTGGAATAGATCGCTGAGCAACACTACTTGAGCTGGCCG
>JBLHLE010000793.1:0-4361 GCA_047620805.1 Pirellulaceae bacterium | reverse complement strand
CGCTGCAGCGTCGCGACGAATTAACTCGCCAATACGAAGAAGCTCTCGCGGAGGCCAAAAGCGATGAAGAAAAGAAAAGCGTCAAACGATCGCCGCTGGAAAAGGAACACGAGCAGTTGCTCAAAAATATATGGCTGGACGCTGCCGGGCCACTGTATGCCGACGATGGCAACACGGAAAACAAGCTCTTAAAGGACGAGGAGAAGCCGCAGCTTGCCGTGCTGCGAACGGACCTCGACCAACGCAAGAAAACTGCGCCCGCCAAGTATCCGCAGGCGCACGGCGTGTCGGGCGGCGGGAAGGCGATGCCGGTCTATGTTCGCGGCGATGTGAATCGGAAGGGCGATTCGTCAGAGGCGGGATTCTTACAAATCCTTCGTCGCACAGACGAAGCAAACGACAGCGACACGCCACCGACTCAATCGTTCACTCGATTGGATCTCGCCAACGCCATTTGCACGTCGGAGAATCCGCTCACGGCTCGAGTGATTGTCAATCGAGTCTGGCAACATCACTTTGGCCGCGGCATCGTGGCGTCGGCTAGTAATTTCGGCACGGTCGGCAACCGGCCAACGCATCCGGAATTGCTCGACACTCTTTCGGTAAGGTTCGTGAAATCGGGCTGGTCGTTGAAATGGCTGCATCGTGAATTGATGCTCTCGTCAACGTATCAGTTGAGCGCGGATCAGGATGCAAAAAACTTGACCGCTGACCCGAGCAACGCCTTCTTGTGGCGATTTGCTCCTCGACGGCTGGACGTGGAAGCTTGGCGCGATGCCATTCTTGAGGTATCCGGAAAACTGGATCGCACCATCGGTGGACCTGCAGTTGGCTCGACGGATGGAGGGCACGTTCGCCGAACATTGTATGGAATGATCAGTCGCCGCGATCCCGACAAGACGTTAATTGCGTTTGACTTTCCAGACGCGAATGTTTCGAGTGCCCGTCGAGACGTGACGATCGTCCCACAGCAGCAATTGTTTGTACTGAACAGCGATTTCATGATCCATTCGGCTAGTGCATTGGCCGCTCGATTGGAAAAAGCCGATTCGTCGGACGAGCAACGTATCATACTGGCGTACGGGTGGGCATACTCGCGTGAACCGGCTGCGGAAGAGTTGAAATTCAGTCAGGAATTTCTCCGCGTCGCGGCGGAAAACCGAGGCGACGACAAACTATCTGCCTGGGGGCAGCTCGCACAGGCGATTTTAGCGGCGAACGAATTTACTTGGCTCGACTGATAAAAGGGGTCCTTCATGTTCACACGACGAGAAATGCTGGGGCGCATGGGGACGGGCTTGGGCTCACTTGGTCTGGCTTCCGTCCTGGCGGATGAGGCGGGCGCTGCGACTGGCGATAATTCTTCCGCTAGCCCTCTCGTTGCCAAAGCGCCGCACTTCGCGCCCCGCGCCAAACATATCATACATCTCTACATGAACGGGGGGCCCTCGCAAGTCGATACATTCGATCACAAACCCGCGTTGGAAAAACACAAGGGCCAGCGCCCGCAGAGCACCAAGGATCTGAAGACCGAGAACGGCACGGGTGGAATGATGCCATCGCCGTTCAAGTTTCAGCGACGCGGCAAGTCGGGATTAGAGATTAGTGAGTTGTTCCAGGAGACAGGCCGTCACGCCGACGACATGTGTGTTATCAACGGAATGTATACCGACATCCCCAACCACGAACCATCGATGTTTATGATGAATAGCGGGCACGTGCAAGCGATTCGCCCCAGCTATGGATCTTGGTTGCTGTACGGTCTGGGGTCGGAGAATCAGAACTTGCCTGGATACGTTGTTCTGTGTCCGGGGTTACCAGTCAATGGCGCGGCAAATTGGAGTAATCGTTTTCTGCCCGGTGTGTTTCAAGGTTGCCATATGAAGTTGCCGACCAACTTCGACCCGAAGCAGGTGATTCCACATCTGTCAAACAAGCAGCTATCTTCCGATTCGCAACGACGGCAACTGGACTTGATCCAACAGATGAACGCGCGACATGCTGCGGCTCGCGGTGAGAGTTTGCTAGACGCTCGGATCGCTTCGCTGGAAATGGCTTTCCGGATGCAGTCCGCTGCTCCGGAGGCGTTTGATTGGCAGAGCGAACCGGAGTCCGTCAAATCGGAATACTATGGCACCGACGGCAAGATGAGTGACTTTGGCATGAACTGTATGCTGGCTCGGCGGATGGTGGAACGCGGCGTCCGCGTCGTGCAGATCTATTATGGCGACAGCCAGCCTTGGGACACTCATAGCAATAACGATGGTCAACATAAACAGCACTGCCAAAAAACGGATCGTCCCATCGCCGCGCTATTGAGCGACTTGAAGAGACGTGGCCTGTTGGACGAGACGATCGTACTTTGGGGCGGTGAGTTTGGCCGCACTCCGGCTTCGCAAGGCAGTAACGGTCGCGACCACAATCACTGGGGGTTTTCAGTTTGGCTTGCGGGTGGCGGAATCAAAGGCGGCACGACTTACGGAGCCACGGACGAATTCGGTTTCCGAGCTGTGGAAGATCGCACTCATCCTCACGACCTTCACGCCACGATGCTCCACTTAATGGGACTCGACCACGAAAAACTGACCTATCACTACGGCGGTCGCGACTTCCGACTTACCGACGTCAGTGGCCGTGTGGTTCAGGAGATCCTGGCCTAATCTGCGATCGTGATTTGCGCTCGACTGATTTTGGTGCAGTCGCAGCGCGGGAAAGTTTTACCTCTCCTGGTGACGAAGTCGGCCGGAATGATGGTGAACTCGCATGCCAGGAACGGCTCGGTGGAATGCTGAAGTACTATCACCGCCGTGCCGCGTAGCGACGACGATCTTTAGCGAGTTCAACTGGGGTCGCGGTGCGCGACAATCGCGAAAATTCGCCCTACTTGTGAGGTCGGTACCGCTACACGTCGGTCGAGTCCGGCCCAGATTCGCTCTCGGAGCTCAAGCTAAAACCCGCTTCTCAAAGAATTTCGTAGACGTTCGACTTTTTTTTGACCTGACGGGTACTTCAGCAGAAACACCCCATAGTGAACAAACTGACTACCAAAATCGGTTAGTTCATATGGTTTGCTGTTTTCAAATGCTGACTCAAGTACTGTCTTCGGTGCAGATCGACCTTCTCGACGTTTCGCAAGGAATTGACCGTGCAGAACAGTTGAACTGGGTGACGTTTACATCGAGATTGCCCCTGCGGAGGGGAGCGTGGTACAATGTACGTGCACATTTCCACATCTTGCTATGGAACAACGACGAGAGTCAACAATGAAGCACGTAGATGCCAATGGTCAACCTGAAGAAGTGAAACAATTTCTGTTGTCGCTGGACTTAGGGGATGACGGTTCAATCGTAGAGTGCAATGGGAAGCGTATCCACGTGTCTCAACCACAAGACACAGATGCTATTGCCGACATTCAACGTGGTTACGAAGAATTGATGGAAGGCAAGGGGCGGCCGTTCGAGGAAGCCGATGCAAGTATTCGATCGGAATTAAGGTTCACGCCTCGCCAGTCATGAAGCTACCACTGGTCATAATGCCAAGAGCCGAAGAAGGTCTCTTGCGAAACGCTCGATATTGGGAAGAGCACTATTCTCACGATGAGGCCGATCGTTGGTACGTCGAATTCGCAAAAGCGATCGAAGCAATTCCGGATCATCCACTCCAGCATCCACTAGCACACGAAAACGATAGATTCCCGTTTGAATTGCGTGCGTTACATTTCGGCATCAGTTCTCGTCCAACACATCGGGCACTCTTTACGATTCGACCAGATGCAATCGTTGTGATTGCCGTACGGGGGGCGGCGGAACAAGATGCCACACTCGATGATCTTTAAGAGACCGGCATCAAAAAAACTCCCCGTCAGGTCAAGCAGTTGATCGTTAAGTTCGCTCGCGAGAATCCACGCTGGGGTCACGACCGCATCGCCGATGCTCTTGGAAACATCGGCCACAGGGTTTCCGATAGCACGGTGAGCAATGTGCTCAGCGAGCACGGAATCGATCCTGCTCCCAAACGACAACGCAGCACTTCGTGGTTGACGACCATCGAAGTATGGACCACCAAAGGACTGGTAACATTCTAATTGCTATTTGCCATCGAATTGAAAACGCGACGTGTTCACTTCGCCAGTTGCACTACGTCGCTGGGCGATCCTTACATGAAGCAAGTCGCCAGAAACTTGACTGGTCCGTTTGACGGTTTCCTTCGCGGTAGGGACACCGGTTACCCTGTGCCCCCCGCACAGATCCCTGCGAGCGGAATTACCGCACAAGGCTCCTACCTAGGGTGATGACGCGTATTGGTTGCCTGGATACCAAGCTACAAATACCGTATTCAGTCAACGCACTTTGCAAGTTACA
>JBLHLE010000792.1:0-4369 GCA_047620805.1 Pirellulaceae bacterium | reverse complement strand
GCATCTACAGTTGCACATTGGCGCCGGGACGATCCCGTTTGCGAGTGCTGCGAACTATCCTGATGAATTCTTGGTTGGCCCCATGAACGAAGTTTTGTTGCGACGGATCGCTGCGGTGTCGGGAGGAACTTACGACGTAGAACCCGCAGAAGTCTTTACCGCCAGCGATAAAGTTGCGCTCCAATCAATTCCGATTTGGAGCTATCTGGCTGGCTTGGCCTGCCTCGTATTCGTCGTCGAAATTGCAACTCGACGCCTATTGCGGCCCCAGCTACAACCGCGCAAGCCAACACTAATGAGACGACAACTGTAAAGAGACAACACTGAGGGAGGCGGTATGCACGAAATCATAATGAAACCGATCCGCGAAGTTCAACGACGATTGAACGTCCAAGCGCGCATCCGCCGGATCCTTCTTGGGCTGGTAGTCTGCAGCTGCGGGATGCTCGCAATTGCTGCGATTGCTTTGCAGCTGGAATCGAGAATATTGCTCCTCTCCGCTCCAGTCGCAATCGCGGGAATAGCGATCTTCTTATTACCTCAACGAAATCAAAAAGATGGAATGGTGGCAGCTGCCAATGCCATTGATCGACATTTTGACTGGAAGGATAGCACTGTTTCTGCGTTCGACTTCGTTCAGAAAAAGTCGCCGTCGCATATGGAAACGCTACACATCAACGCGGCGGCAGAAACGCTTCAAGGAGTTAAAGCAAACGACGTCGTCAAAGATGGACTATCAGCCAACGAATGGCGAAATCTCGTAGCGACCGTCCTCTGTTTTACGCTGTGGGGACTCGCTGTTGCTCTGTGGCACCCAACGACGCTTCAACAACCTGTGATCACCTTTGAGTCGCTGCCCACGCCGAATCATCTCAATCGACCCGATCGCGCATCAGAATTCCGATCTGCAGAGTCGTTTGCACCGGAGCATTGGCGACACCAAAGTTCCAATGCCGTTGGCCGGCAGTATTTGAAAGCACAGTATGCTCGCGACGTGGAGAGTGTAATTGAGCCATAGACTCAACTAGCTCCGAACGGGTGTCACTCGTTCCTCCACAAACTGGGGTATCGGCAACCTCCTTTCCAACCTCCTTTCCAACCTCCTTTCCAACCTCCTTTCCAACCTCCTTTCCAACCTCCTTTCCAACCTCCTTTCCAACCTCCTTTCTAACCTCCTTTCCAACCTCGGCGAATTAGGATCGGGAGGATCGTGTTACGAAAAGGCAGCGAACTGGCTCAATCGCGACGCAAACCGTTTAAATAAAGAGACTTACCGCCAAAACTCTGGCGTTCCACTACGTTTCGTGAGTACTTTTCCCTTGCCCACACGTTCCCTAATTGGAACAAATCAGCTGGAGACACGACTTCTCTACCCAATTCTGAGGCGTGAGGAGTTGAGGCGACGGAAAGGGAAATAGGCGAACTTTGACGATGAAAATGCGCTCCCTCCGACGCTCTAAGCCAGTGTGCAAGCGGGCAATCCCCGCTTTCAGTGCGACCCAGACACCAGCGAACCAGACACCAGTCGCCGCTAAGCGGCCGCATTTCCATGCGGTTCCTAGACTACCGGTGGGGGTAAATCTCTTTCATAATAGGAGTTGGAAGTCTCACCAATGAGCAACTCCCCGCAGTCAACTCTTCACTCTGCTGGCGCAGCACCAGCGGTTAACATTCAACCGCAGCCACATATAGGGCTACACACGGATCACAGTATGTCTTGGCCGTTGATCACCGATTTCAGTCGCATGTTGCAGAACCCGCGAGTTGCGTTTCGCGATCCGTCGTTGCGCGAATGCCAAATCGAACTGAACGCGCTAGGGCAGCCAAAAGCGCGAAGCGGCAACTTTGCTACCGTCTACAAAGCCTACAAACTAGACGGCAGTGAATTCGCAGTCCGCGTCTTCAACCGACGCACTGAAGAGCGACGCGAACGATACCAACTGGTCAGTGAATACCTCAAAGCGAGACATCTTTCTTGCCTCGTTGGCTTCCAATACGATGAACAAGGCATCCGCTCGGGAGGCGACGGCCAACTCTATCCTCTGTTGCTAATGGATTGGGTTCCCGGCGTAACGCTCTTCGAATGGATACGCGACCGCTGTCGAGAAGGATATCGCGAAGCCCTTACCATCGGTGCCGAAGCATGGCTGCATCTCGTCCACGAACTCGAACAGCACGAAATCGATCACGGCGACCTGCAGCACGGCAACATATTGGTCTCGAGCGAGGGACACTTCAAACTTGTTGACTACGACTGCATGTCGGTACCAGCGCTTATCGGTCGTCCCAACTTGGAGATCGGGCTACCGCCGTATCAGCACCCCGAGCGCGGCGTCAACACTTTGCATTACCGCGGCATGGACAACTACTCGTCGCTAATGATTTACGTCGCCCTGCGAGCCCTAGCCGTGGCTCCGCACCTATGGTTCACTTACGTCGACCAACCCGGTTATGACAAGGTTTTGTTTCGCAGCGAGGACTTCGCGAACCCGCAAGCGTCGCGTCTGTATCACGATTTGCTGCAGTCGCCGGACGAACAGGTACGCGACTTGTCTCACTACCTGTTCCAGCTCGCATCCTACAAAATGCTCGACGTTCCCCGGATCGACGAAGTTCTTCTCTGGTGTCATCGGCTGGAAGATCTATTGGCCGCTCGCGATTGGGACTTGGCCGTCGAATTGTCGAACCGCATCAGTGCCAATGAGCCGATTGCTCCCGAAACACAAACTCAATTGAACTTCGCCACTCAACGTGTGCAAGCTCGAACAGACGCCGAAGCCGCTTACGAAAACGGCGATGAGATAAAGCTCCAACAGGTCTTCGAAACCGGTTTTTTGCACGATTACCCCAAGGCCAGCGACATCTTGCACAAGGCGAGTCGAGCGGCCGAAGTTGGCAATCTGATTCGCACCATGAACTCCGCCGTTCAGTTACAAAGTTGGGACATGTTTCGCACGACTTGGCAGGCATCACAGCAACTGATCGCCAATCGGCCGAGTGCAAAAATGCTGAAACAGGAAATGCAAAAGCTGGTCACCATCGACAACCTGCAGCGTCAGTTGGCCAGTGAGCGGCAGCGAGATGATGCGGTCCTCGAGGCGTGGGAATTCTTGAAGAACGGCGGTGGTCATCCGTTGGCGGAACCATTGCGTCCGGAAATTGAACGTCGGCAGATCCGTTGGAATAACGTCTTGGTGCTGAAGCAGGCCATCGACGCTGCGGCGCGAGAGTTGAATCGGGAAGCAGACCGAAAGGTAGTCGCTGCTTGGGTGCCCGAGCAGATGGAAAACTGGCCTGCAATCCAACCCGAAGCCGAGGCCTACCAACAAGCCAAGCAACGATTGGAACTCCTCAACCAAGTCGTCGCAGCATCGCAGAGTTCAAGTCTGGAAAGCGAGAAGCTGATTGGCCACGCCTCAAAAGTACTTCCCAAGCAATATGTCGAGAAGCTCGCCAATAGATTCAGGCTGGCAGGCAAACGTCTCAAAGAAATCGAGATTGTCGAACGCGCCCTGACGCGCCCTATTTCCGAAGCCGCTGTGATCGATGCCTGGAGCCGACTAGAAGAAGTCAAAGGCACCGCCGTCGCGTCAGATGAAATGACGAATCGCGTCGAGTTGGCCCGCGACCGACTAAAAATCATTCATCGACTTCGCGAGCTACCTCCCGACTTGCCACAAGGCGAACGCGAAAAGAAGATCGTAGCGCTATGGGACGAATCGCTGCTCGACGGCTGTGCCGATGTCGCCCAATGGGAACCGATCTACAATAAGGTCGTTGGCAGCCAAAAGTGGGTCGATCGAATCCATCGAAAAATTAAAGCCAGAGATGTCGACGCCCTCCGGCGAATCGTGACTTCAGTCGCGGGTCAACGCTTCGAGAACATGCCCGGCGAGGTTTCCCAGGCGCTCGCCGAGGCGAGTGAGTACCTCCGGCTACACGAAGTCAGACGAAGTAAATCGTTGTTAAACGCCATCACCGGTGGACAAGGTGCTCCCTTCCGAGAATTGTTTGATCTGGCAATGCTGCGCGAGATATGCGAACACGCTAAACACCATCAACCCGTCGTAGCCCGCATGATCGAGGCGCACATTCTCCCGCTCGAAAGCCTCGGATTGGCCAACCTCGAAGAGGCAGGCTTGGTAAAGGAAGAGGATGCTGAGAACCACTGGCGAGTGCGTTGGCAGGTCCCAGACCCTAAATTCGAGACGCGCACCGAATTGCGGGTCTGTAGCAAAAAGCCTAAATCGAATACAATTCCAGATGACGTAAAGGCCGTCCATTCAATGACCTTTGACGATGCCAACCGCGTTCCATCGGAGGACGGCTACCTGTTGACCGTCGAGCCGGAATGGGAAGGTCACTGGAT
>JBLHLE010000791.1:0-4369 GCA_047620805.1 Pirellulaceae bacterium | reverse complement strand
GAGTGTTTCTCAACTGACGCTAGATTCGTGCCGGTGACGGTTTTTGGCACCGAAGGCGTTGCGGCGTGAACTGGGGGAGTCGGAGCCGTTGCGCCAACTGGATTTTGCAGCGAGTACAGGGGTTGGACGTTCTGAAAGTTGTCGGCGCTGTAGTAGCCGATTTTCTTCACGAGGTCGAGTTGAATGCCGACGGGCCCCGACTTGAGATAGACTGAATTCTTGTCACGCTTCACTTCGGTATAGTCCCGAGTGTCGCCATTGACCGCTTGTTCTTGCCATTTCCCTTCTCCGATCTGCTGGAATTTACCTTGCACCTTATCGCCAGCGTGCTTCTCAACCGAGGTGAGGTTAAGGCCGGACACGGCATTCGGTGTCGCAACAGTTGCAGGCGCAGCTGGATTTTCCAACGTGTAGATGGGCTGGACGTTCTGAAAGTTGTCGCCGCTGTAGTACCCGATTTTTTTCACCAGATCGAGTTGAATGTAGACCCGACCCGAGTTGAGATAGACTGAGTTCTGGTCACGCTTCACTTCGGTATAGTCCCGAGTGTCGCCGTTGACCGCCTGTTCTTGCCATTTCCCTTTTCCGATCTGCTGGAATTTACCTTGCAACTTAGCGCCAGAGTATTTTTCGACAGAGGTGAGATTGAGGCCAGTAATACTGCTGGGTGGCGACGTCGTGGCAGATACGTCTTGGGCATGCAAGGGAGTGGCGACAGCAACTAGCAAGAACGCGACAATTACGGCCCTAGTAAGACGTTTACCACGGCGGTAGGTCTTGGTGTCGGGAAAGGGTGGAAAGCGGAGGTTGTTCATTATCGATCCTGTGTCTGTAACTGGCATGGAGTCAATTTACGCGTTGGCTATACAACGCCTACAGTACTACATCTACAAGCGCTCACACCTTTTTCCGAAAAACTGCGAAGTTCCGTTTCACCCTCTAGTCGCACTGCGAGCCTTTTGCCCCGCAACGCCGATGAGCCTCGACTGGGTTGGACAGGTTGCGGCAAATGAGCAGTTTAGACTCGACCAACCAACGGAAGAAGTCGCCACACCGAACACCTCCTCTGGTGATACTGCGCCCACGTTAAATAGCATTCCAAGTCGTGAACCGCCTAATTGGTTAGGGCGCGTTGTAATGTTTGCGATGGCCCTGTTCGGTCTCGCCGCGCTTGCGACTGTCATTGTGATAGCGTTTCCAAATGGCACAAAGTTGCGAGTTGAAATCAACGATCCAAAGATCGAGGTCGCAGTCAAAGGTACTCAGATCGTGCTGCGAAAAGAGGGACAATTGGAGACGAAGATTGAACCCGGTAAACAAACGCTCATTGTTAGTCACGGTTCAGACTTCAGCTTTGAAGTCGAGAAGCTGGTGATAAAGGAAGGCGAGCGCGCTACCGTGTTGATCACATTCGCGAACGATAAGATCGACGTAAGGCAGGGAGACCGAGTGTTGCACAGCGAACCCATGCCGAATCTACCAAGTGGGCCCGCGAGACAAATTGAAGCGGATGCCGACTTTGCATTGAAGTTTGGCAAAAAGACGCTCGTTAGGCATGCGGAGTTTGGATTCGCCGTGCGCGATGTTCCTATCCGGCGTGACCAAGATGCTACCGTCGAGTTTTGGTGTCGGCTATCGGACCGCCGTGGCCAGCAACCGCTTTTTCACGCTCCTTTCTGGATGACAGTCGAGAAGGGAAAGGCGACCGCATGTTACGAACAACAGAAGGTGTACGGCCCGAACGTTGCTGGCAAATGGGTGCACTGGGCCGTCGTCATTGAGGGCGACGAGATGCGGCAGTACATAGACGGCGTTCCGGCCGGTTCGCTCAAGATCCAGAATCGCCAAGACACTGTGTCTGATACGGCCCGCCTCGGATTGAAATCCGATGGCGTAATAGACGAGCTACGCATCTCTAACGTGGCAAGGTATCGAACGGCGAAGTTTATGCCCCAACGAAGGTTCATCCCTGACGATCAAACGCTCGCCCTGTTTCACCTGGACGAAGGGCACGGAACAGGCCTGAAAGATGCGGCGGGGATTACATCCGGTGTTTTCGCGTCTGCTTCCCAGGGATGGACTCCGATCGATTGGGTTACCGCGGATGGGGCGCCAGCGAATGCATCACTAGGTGATCCCGTATTTGCCGCATGGCCCAATGGGCCAGGTCGCGTTCTGACCCTGAAAGTCGGCGACAAACAGCTTCAAGTAAATGGCAACGAAGCGCTACCGGCTGAGCCATTCACTGTCATCAGTATCATTTTTGACGCCCAACTAGGCCGCCAAGTGACGACGGCTGACCTTAGTCGATTGATGGCAGCAAACTTGAAACATTTAAAAAGCATCGGCTTTCGAGGTCAATTGCCCCAAGGTGACTGGCTCGCGCGACTGTCTAGGTTTATGCCAAGCTTGGCAGGGTTGCAGTTTGGGATTGGCGACGACTACTACGGCAACGTCAACAAGTTTCACTCATTGCGTAGTCTTCGAATCACTGGAACGCCCGAGAAATGGGTGGGGATGCTGAGTGCCAAGCCGTCGATCACAAGCCTCGAATTCCAGCGGCCGTTGTCCCGCAGGAATTTCGAGGTTTTGTCGAAGCACCCGTGTCTCGAGTATCTACATCTAACCAGTTTGACAGATGACTCCCTCGGTGGCTTGGTAAAGATCGAGACTTTAAAGTGCCTTGTGTTTCAAGCAAACGAGGAAAGCTGGAAGGTATCCGACGCCGCGCTCCTGCGTTTGGCCGAGTTGAAGCAGCTTGAAAGCCTGAAATTTCTTGGCCCTAGCACCGTAGACCCGTCGGCACTTGCCGACAAACTGCCGGACTGCGAAATCCAGTACAAAAAGGACGGAGAACTCAAGACGCTTAATCGCAAGTAGATTGTTCTAAATACGGAGTCCACCGGATCCGTCAAATCTTGCGTAGTCCAAAACGCAGGAATCTCTAGAGGTGAATCAAGTCTAGTTTCACATGCGTCTCGGCTTTCTGGTGTACGTTCGCTAAATTGGCCCAGCGACTTTCGTCATGGACAAAATTACACCAACGCCGCGGAGAAAACGGCGCGAGCGGATTGCGGAAACGCCAACTTGAATACTCAAATCTTTGATAACTCGGTTGATTTCAAGGCGAAAAGTACTACCCGCGCAGACCATTAGCGCAAGAGTCGCCTGCTCGTAGAAAACACCATTGGGGTCAGCTCACACGCACAGCTTGAATTGATTAACGGTAACGTGTTTCGCATTGACGTTGCCCGAGATGCGAAGAAGGGAGAGGACGAACGAGCCGTTCTCGCTCGAGCACTCGAACCGGAAAGGTGCTACATCGGCGACCGTGGCTACGTTAAAACCGAGCTCTTCAACAAGATCCATGAGATCGGCAGTAACTATGTGATACGAGTCAAAGACGACACGCAATTCGAACTCCTCGAAGAGTATCAACTAACAATCGAGCTAACGCTACGCTGCACCCAATTGTCTCAATTGCACCTAAATCATTTTCCAGAAATAGATTGCGCCGAATCCTGTATATTCGGGACCACCATACCCCAGCAAAAACGGTAGCCTCCCAGCCAACCCATCCTTCCATTCCTCTTGACTTTACCCATAAAACCCAGTATCTCTATGGTAAATATCCTTTAACGTCTTGATAGGGTGATGAAACATGAGATTTCAGCCACGAAACATTGTGCTGCTAATTGCCTTTAACATAATCGCGTTCTGCGCCATAGAAGCGGCAGTTGCTCAAGCGCCTTCGATCCTATACGGTCACCATTCGAAAGTGGAAGCGGCTGCCTTCTCGCCGGACGGCAACCACTTCTATACTTCTGCTGCCGACGGCGAAATCATCTGTTGGGACTCCGCAACGCTCAAACCGTTGGGAAACGTCAAGCAGAAGGTTCAGCGATCATCGACAGTAGCGGGAGCCAACGATGGCGGCACTGCTTTTGCCGGCGATCACGAACGACTCGTCCGCATTCACAAAATTGCCAATGGCGATCTACAAGCGGCGAAAGAACAGCCTAAGCGCGTCAATGCGATTGCTTTGTCTCCAGACAACAGCACCGTAATCGTCGGCGGCGGAGTATTTGCTTCGCGTGGTTTCGGTCGTTTAGTCAGCGCCACGGATGCGTCAGTTAAAGTCGACCTGGAAGGCCACCGCCAAACTGTCTGTGCGGTAGCATGGACCGACGACAACGCCCGCGTGGCGACGGGCGGCGGAAGATTCGCCCGAGCGGGCGAGGTGAAAGTATTCACCTCAGCCGACGGCAAGCTGATTGCCGACCTCAGTGCAGTTGATGCGATCCAAGCACTCGACTTCGCTCCCGATAACAATCTGCTCGCAGCTGGCGGACGCGATAACGTCGTTCAC
>JBLHLE010000790.1:0-4370 GCA_047620805.1 Pirellulaceae bacterium | reverse complement strand
GCTCTCTCTTGTTCAGCAAATCCCACTCGCGCGCCCGCGCGCAGGAGGCTCAACAAAAACAATTGACCTGACAGGCCCAAATCTAGACAATGAACCGTAGACAAACGAGCGCAACTCGCGAAGCACCAAGGAGAAAATCAAAATCGCTTCTTGTAAACGAACACGATGCCACAGAAGGGCAAGATATTATGGCGCGGAGAATGGGCGGTGGATGTCAAATGACCCATTAAGCTTCGAGGGGGGCGACGCGAACCTGTATCGATATGTAAAAAACGTTGCGACGGTATTTACGGACCCAAGTGGGATGGAAACGATTGGCCAGCGCCCAGCACTTCCAGCTGGCATGCCACTCTGGGTTCAGCTCGCATATAATCAGGAATGCACCTCAAACTGCATTTTAGGTTTCGCTGATTGCAGACGTACACAGTTGACGAATTGTGAGGACTTGTGGCAACTGTGCCTTGATTACTGTAAAGGGTCGCAACAATTTCGAGTCGAAACGGAAGACCCGAGCGGCAGTCGTTTGCTTGCAAGCATTGCCGCGGCCGTTGGTGGATTCACAATCGGAGAAATTGCGAGTCAAACTGAATCAACATCGAGAGTTGCTAGGACATTCAAATGGGGTGGGCGGCTTGTAGGTGCTATTGGAACTATCTTAACTATTAGCGACGGAATGGATACAATCGCAAGTCAAAGACTACGGGCTTACCGCACATCCGTCGAGAAAGCTTGGCGAGAGTTAGTAAGGACAAAATACGATTTTAAGGCGTGGCAAGATACAAAATCTCCAACGGGTTCCTGTCGAGGGCGGCTGGGGGCTGGAGTATTCGTCCCCGGATTCGTCAATGAGTCACTTGATACTCGCGATAGAAGGCTTGAGGGTTTTTGGATACGACCAGCTGGTTTCGACAACCAACTAATTATCTTCTTTAAGGGAGCTGATGGGATTTGGACGTCAACGACGATTGATCCAGGGAGAATTGAACTTGGCGATATCGAATTCACACCTGACGAAATATTTCGCATTCAGATGAGGTTGGCTAGGCTGTCGGCGGAGGCATGAAACGGAGAATCTTGGTGCAGAGAGTCACTTGTTGAAATGACAAAAGAGCAACCGAGTTTAAGATTTTCAGTTCGCAGTCTATTATTATTAGTGTCTGCGGTGGCCGCTATTACCCACTTTAATTTGGCAGTCGACTCATATTTGGCCGCAAGTACGACTATCATCTCAATATTAATTTCCTTCTTTTATTCCATTAAGATTGAAGTGGCCCTCAGAGAGAAATTGGCCTTTTGCGTCTCCTTGTTGAGCTCACTCTCAATCATTCTTCTTAGCTACAGCGAACAGAGAGGGTATTTGAGCCCACACTGGACTCTGTTTTACATGGAAGTTTCGGGATGGGCTGTTCATGTCAGCCTTTGGTTTTCCGGGATTAGTATGGTTGATCGATGTAGGCAGTTGACAGGTCGATTTCAGCCGTTTGTGTAGAGTGTAAAGCGACGATCATTTCTCCTCGCCGTGTTGCCTCAACCAAAGATGTTACCATGTGATTTGAGCGGGAAAAGCGGCCCGCGGGCCCCTCCCCAGGCCCCGCGCGGCCGCGGTAGCTTGAGCCCGCATCGGGGTGCAGGAAACTTGCCCAGCTTCACTCTGCTCTCGATCAGAATTTTCGAGCGCAGAATTTTTTGGCAATTTTCCGTTGGCGTTTTCCTTAGCCGCCTCCTTGCTGGTATTTGAATCGCATGGCTGCACTGGCCGTGGCACTGCCGTTTTAATTTCTTCAGTGTTCGCATCGGTGGAGAAGACAAGTTCCCTGGCCGTGAGCGCACAGTGAAGTACATGTTACCGACCGAATTGTCGTCGCACTTTTTGCCAAATTGTGACTGTATAGATTTGGCGGTCTAAAAGGCGGCTTTGCCGAATTGTTGAGAATTTTGGAGAACGTATTCACAGCGGTTCCGATCTGGCGGTTCGAGTCTACTGGCCACCAGTTGGCGAAAGTGCGATCGCTCTTATCGAACGATCGCACGATGAAGTTATCTTTCGATCAGAATTTAATCGATTGGTTTAAGCTCTCGATCTGCTGTGCTGTTGACGGTACTGCTCAAGCCATTGCTCAAGTAGTTCGGCCGCCGGAAGGAAGTCCCAGCCCAGAGCGATCAGCAAGTCGATATTGTTCCAATTCTTTCCGCAACAAAAGCAGTGAGCCAGATTATTGCGTCGGTTGACTGTCGCTCGTAGCTCTTGGCACTTGGGACACTGGAAGCGGAAGTAGCCTTCTATCTCCTTGGAAATCGGACCGTGATCGCCAAGCCGCTGGACCGTCACCTTCATCGGCAGGTCGTTGCGGATGGCTCGGAGTATTTCGCGTGAAACCATAGTAAAGAACTCCTTGGATTGGGTTTGATAGATTAAAAGTCAGTGAGATCGACTTCCTTTTGCCAGTGAGGCTGAAGCAGGACGCGGTTGACCAGATCGATATCGATTGTTCGACCTGCAGCGGCTCGAACCGCTTCGAGCATCGCCGACAGACAGAGATTGCGGCACTTGCGTAAGACTCCGTCGGCCGAGCGAACGATCAGTTCGGTGGCACCCTCGGTGAAGGTGCTGTGAGCCAGGCCAATGCGATCGAGCTGGCCATGGACAAAGTCTTGCATGGCGTCGGGATGCAATCGCTTGGTGATCACCGAATAGGTCACTCGGCTCTTGAGATCCTGATTCACTGCCAAGTCGACGACACTTGCTCCGGGACCCGGTGGGCGCTTTGGCTGGTTTTGAACTTGTTACCGATGCGTCGGACCCGGTGGGCGCTTTGGCTGGTTTTGATCCCAAGTCCGTCGGTGGACATTCGGCCGAACTCGCCAATTCCTTGAGATACCGGGCTACCGTCTCCCGATTGATGCCAAGCTCCCGCGCGATGCGTCGCTGCGACCAGCCTTGGGCGTGTAAAGTTTCAATTGATAACACTTTAGCCACCTTTAATTGATTCGCCATGCTTCATCTCCTTTGCTTGCGAACAAGCAAAGCAGCGTACATGACTCGTTGATTAAAGTGGCTGGTTTTGAAGCGCCCCTAGGTGGCTGGTTTTGGGCGCCCCGTGACATCCCACGACTAGACAGAGCCGCCTTGCTGGCAGTGGACTTGGAGTGTCTCGTAGATTTCCCTCTGATGAGTAAGCAGTTCGATTTCGCGGAGCGCGAAGGGATCACTTGATAGTCCGAAATAGGAACGAATCATGGTTGTTAAGCCTTATAGAAAAATTGGTTTATAGTAGAAGCAGATGGTGCCCAAGGCGGTTGTGACGTTACGTTTCGTCTGTTCTGCGCGCCAGTCCGTTGGCCACCGCATCCAGAGGTCTGGCCTTGCCGAGGCGTCGGCCCTTCTCGTAGACCACGACCGCACCTTTTCGGTGACGTTCGTATCGCAGTTGGGCCTTCTTGCCGCGCATGTCGATGGGCGTTTCGTAGCGGACTCCCTGAAAGCTGAAGGTGTTGTCCTTTTTGACCGTGCGAGTTTCCTCGGCATAGAACAGCTCGTCGGTATCCTCGGAGGGGTTGAGGAAGCGGATACGGGACAGGTCGATGCCGAAGCGGTCGATCGGCTTCATGCCGAGGGTCGAGTGTTCAGTTGCGTTGTAGTCGTGTTCGACCCACTGAGTGAACTGTTTGTTGAGCTGACCGAGCGAGGAAAGGTCGAGGTTGCGAACGAGAAACTGGTCACGGACTCGGCGAAAGAACCGCTCGATCTTTCCCTTGGCGGCAGCGTCTCGAACGGCCGTGTGACAGAGGATACAACCAACTCGGGCGCAAATGAGGGTGATTTCCTGACAGCAGTAGATGGAACCGTTATCGACCAGCAGTCGCTCGGGCACTCCGCGTTTATAGAAGGCTGCTCGGATCGCATTGATCATCGAGTCGGCGTTCTCCTTGAGAAGAATTAATACAGCGAGAAACGTGAATCGCAGCGAATCGTTGGCGCACGTTTCCCTTCTTTTTACTCCCTTCGATAGCCGATTTCCCCATGGGGATTGAATGCCCAGCCGCTGCTAACTTTCGACGCGGGGGGCGATCACGAGTTGAATCGCTGGCTGCAATAGAGTGGTTGCACGATCGACTGTTGGCGCCACGGTGGAGCAGTCGAGTCGGTTTGGGTCGCCACCGTGCCAAGTTTTTGCTCCAAGCGCAATAAAACTCCGCTGCGATGAGTTGGTCGCTTCGCTATTTGGTGCGTGTCGGTCGTGGAGTGATCGCATTTTGATCGTCATGGAAAACCCAACTCCTGTTGCCTTGGCTTTGAGGTGGCTTTGCGCAGTTGCTCGAAGTCGTACGCGAACATCGGCGTGGCCATGAAATCGGCGACGGTCGGACGA
>JBLHLE010000789.1:0-4377 GCA_047620805.1 Pirellulaceae bacterium | reverse complement strand
AGGATTCGTCGACAAGGACAGCCTGCCCCAGCTGCCAACGCAAAAAGCGCTGGCGGCAATCATGGATGACCCCGTAATTGCTCGAACCGCATTGCAGTACGGAACGACAGCTGGTCACACCGAACTGCGTGAGATCTTGCTTGCGGAAGCACGAGAAGATGGAGCCACCAACGTCACGCTGGATCAGGTGGTCGTTACCGCCGGCAGTAACCAACTGCTACATGTACTCGCCGAGACCATATTGGATCCCGGCGACATCGTCCTGTGCGCTGCCCCAACCTATTTCGTCTTCCTTGGCACGCTAGCAGGCATCGGCGCCGATGCCTGGGGAGTTGACACAGACGCCCAAGGAATGATTCCAGAATCCTTAGTAGACACATGGGAAGAGTTAAACAAACAAGGTTTGACGAAGCGCGTGAAGGCGATTTACATCGTCCCGTATTTCGACAACCCGCGAGGCGTCTCAATGCCCACGGAGCGGCGACAGAAGGTCCTGGAATTGGCGGAAAAATGGTCGCAGGAAGTTGGCCATCGAATCTACTTGATTTCCGACGAAGCCTATCGAGGGCTGCAGTACGAAGGGGATCCAATTCCAAGCACGCTGGTTCACGACGATGCCGGAGCCAGCGTCGTTTCTGCGGGCACGTTTTCGAAAGTGTTTTCCCCCGGGATCCGAGTCGGCTGGGGCATTCTGCCCAAAACAATTATCAGACCAATGTGCGACATGAAGGGAAACATCGATTTTGGATCTCCAAACTTCAGCCAGCATCTGATTACCGAAGTTTTGAAACAGGGACTGCTAGCACCACACCTCGAATCGCTTAAACAGACGTATCGCGAGAAGCGGGCGGCGATGCTAGCAGCCGCTGAAGAATTCCTCAGCCCGCTAGCAGAAGTGGAATGGGATCGCCCCCACGGTGGACTTTATGTATGGTTGCGACTCCCCGAAATGGTGGACGCCGGACCCGACGGTTCATTGTTACAGCGAGCACAAGACTTAGGGGTGCTCTATGTACCTGGCCAGTATTGCTTTGCGGCGAATGGCGCGAAGGTCCAGCGGAATACGATACGGCTAAGCTTCGGCGTGCAATCTTGCGAAAACATTCGCGAGGGGATACGTCTGCTGGCCGAAGCGATTCGAACCGTTGTTTGACTTTCACGGCTGGAAGCTCACATGTTCATCATCGACCGATACTTGCTGCGTTTGTTTTTTCGAGTGCTATTGATCTGTTTTTGCAGTCTCACGGGCCTGTTTATTGTCATCGACAGCTTCGGCAACCTCGAAGAATTCCTGACTCAAGGTGAACAACAAGGACTGATGCGAGTGCTAGTCGACTACTACGGCGCTCGTTCTTTGACGTTCTTCGATCGCACCAGCAGCCTGCTGATACTGATTGCGGCGATGTTTGCCGTTACGTGGCTCAATCGCAGCAATGAGATGACCGCTTTAATTGCTGCGGGAATTTCGCAAAGACGCATAATTATCCCACTGATCCTGGCGGGACTGGGCGTAACGATCCTGGCAGCCGTAAACCGCGAGGTCGGCATCCCGCAAGTTCGAGACAAATTGACTCGCAGCGCTCAAAACTGGGCCGGGACAAACGGAACGACGTTCGAACCACGGTTTGACAACATGACGGATTTGCTAATCGGTGGCCAAAACGCATTTGGCGACAAGAAGCGGATCGCCCATCCGTCCATTGGACTCCCCCCTGCCCTCAACGGACTCGGAACACAAATTGTCGCGGAAAATGCGTTCTATCAAGACGAGACAGCAGATCACCCGAAAGGCTACCTTCTCGACCGAGTCGAATCGCCGCTGTCCTTGCTGGAGCAGCCATCGATCTACATGGATGAGAAAACCGTCATCTATACGCCGATCGACGCGCCATGGCTGGAAGAACACCAGTGTTTTGTCGCCAGTGACCTGACATTTGACGAACTTGCTGCAACTCAAACCATCCGCCAATTCTCGTCAACCAAACAGCTAATCATGGGGCTGCACAACCCGAGCCTCGATTACGGAGCAGACACGCGGGTGACGATCCACGCGCGCATCGTACAACCGATGCTCGACATGATCTTGCTAATACTCGGGCTGCCCATTGTGTTGACTCGCGAGAACCGCAACATCTTTATCGCTGCGGGCTGGGGATTTCTACTGGTGGGAGGCTTCTTCATCGTCATCATGACATGCCACGCACTCGGAGCAAACTACTTGCTAAACCCAACACTCTCAGCGTGGCTGCCGCTGGCCATCTTTGCCCCGATCGCAGCGTTTAACATCCACAAGATCGACAGCTGAGCCGAGTGCAGACGGAACATCTTGGCGACTCGCTGCCCTCAACGACAAAAGGCTGACCAGTGCCGCTCGCAATCCATTACGAGAGACTCTAGAAAGCCAAGTCGCGTTTATCGATAGCCACTGCCGCCACCAACCTAGTCGTTGGGAATCAATTCGCCGTCGATCATCTGAAGTAGCTTCGAGATGCAAAGCTTGTTCATGCTCGTGCGCTTCTCGTGAGCCTCAGTTCGCAGCGTCTGGTGCAAGCTGTCGGGCAGGCGGACAGTGATCACGCGAGTCGGCTCGTCGCCATCGGAACGACCACGTCCGCGTTCGCGGAGTTTAGCCACCATTTGCTGAATCTGCTGATACTCTTCTGAGTGCTCAAACTGATCCATCAACTCACCAGAGGTGAAATAGCGGCGAGCGATTCCGCCGACCCCGAGGATGTCGCGGTAAAAGGACACCCAATCAGGATTGCGCTCGTAGAGCTGATGTGCCAGTCTCACTACCTCGCGGCGGCGCTCACCGACAACTTCCAGCGTCGTTATGGCCGTAGCAATGGGAGGCATTCCCGGCACCGCACTTTGGGGGGCGGGCTGCTGGGGAATGTTTTGAGGTTGAGGATTGAACGGACTTTGATAGCCATCCGACATGTTTTGGCTCCTTCCAGACTCGACTTGGTAAAACGCTGACAACCATCCGGTAATCACGACGGACACAGCTTGCATTAATAGTTAGGTAGCCGTCAAGTGCAGCATCGATATCATTGCATTGCAAGCACTTACAGCGAGCGACTGCACGTGCACGATTCACGAGCAGGCGTGCTTAAACTCGCAGCAATAGGTCGGCTGCACAATTTCTAGGCAGGGGCAATTTCCGGCTAATTCTGGCGTCGTTAAAAAATCAAAAAAAAATTTGACCCGCTAATTCCAACGCCATGAGCAACAATTAACCAACTACCGACAACATGGGTAATAACTTGCGAAACCGGCCCGGTGCCATCGCCGCCAGTACCTAGCCGCGTACCTAGCCGCCAGTACCTAGCCGCCAGTACCTAGTAATATCTCAATGTGATATCTCACTTTAATATCTCACTCATGCTCGGGACTAACCAGAAGAATGTTTGGAAGCGTCCTGAAGAGCAAGGCTCAAAGACGGCATTTCAGAGGCGGAATTTCAGAAGCGTGGCAACAGTTCGTTGCCTACCCGAATTACCGAGCTTATACTGGCCGATTCGACGGAAGCCGCAATTTACACCCGCACACATGCATTAACAGATAAACACTAAGGAGACAGCCAGGATGAACCCATTCACGTTAGGTCGCCGAGCATTTGTACAATCGATCGGCGCTGCTGCCATTGCCGCTAGCGCTGGCCAATTCGCCTTCGCCGCTGCTAAGAAGGCCCCACTGTTTGACCTTTCGCTCGCTCAATGGTCGCTCCACAAGTCGCTGTTCGGCAAGAAGATCGACAATCTAGATTTCGCCAAGACCACCAAGGAAGAATTTGGCATCAATGCCGTCGAGTACGTCAATCAATTCTTCAAGGACAAGGCCAAGGACAAAAAGTACCTCGGCGAAATGAAGAAACGAGCGGCAGACTTGGGAGTTACAAGCGTGCTGATCATGGTCGACGGCGGGGGACACCTAGGCGACCCCGATAACGCCAAACGAACTCAGGCAGTCGAAAATCACTACAAATGGGCGGAGGCAGCCAAGTTCCTCGGTTGCCACTCAATTCGCGTCAATGCAGCTTCCGACGGCAAACTGGATTACGATGAACAGATGAAACTGGCGGCCGACGGCCTCCGTCGGCTTAGTGAATTCGGTGCCAAGCATGGCCTGAACGTCATTGTCGAGAACCACGGCGGACTGTCCTCCAACGGCAAATGGCTAGCTGCGACGATTAAGAGCGTGGAACTCAAGAACTGCGGCACGCTGCCCGACTTTGGCAACTTCCACTCCTACGACCGCTACCTCGGCGTCAAGGAAACTATGCCTGCCGCGAAAGCTGTCAGCGCCAAGAGCCATGATTTCGACGAAAACGGGAATGAGACCCACACCGACTACCTGAAGATGATGAAGATCGTC
>JBLHLE010000788.1:0-4381 GCA_047620805.1 Pirellulaceae bacterium | reverse complement strand
ATCGGCCGCGAGATTGGCCGCGAGATTGGCCGTGACCGCGACTGGCTTCTGCGTGTAGGGACTCACTTAGATTGGGTCAGGCACATGACAATATCGCAGTTCTGCTAGCTTCGTAGCCTGCCGTTTTTCGGCGGCAAGTAGCAAGTGCGATTTTCGGACAAGTTCGCATTGTGACATATCCGATAAACGATACCATACGCAGGCTTTTTCGGAGGAGCGGAACGGAATCTGCCCGGCGACGGAAAGCACTTTTGAAAAGGAAAACCATGTTTACACGTATCATTCGAGTCTTCTTGGCTGTGGCTATTATCGCAATCGCGATGCAAACCGCTGTTGCAACTGCGGCGCAACCGGCATTCACCGAAGTCGTTGTCACTAATATGCACTGCGATGCTTGTGCAAAGAAGATTGCAGGCAAACTCTATTTGCTGAAGGGTGTCAAAGAAGTTCGCGCCGAGTTGAAGTCGAACACCGCCTACGTAGTTTCTCAGCAAAACAAGAACATTTCTCCGAAGGCGATCTGGGAAGCCGTTGAAAAAGCGGGATTCAAGGTCGTTAAGTTAAATGGTCCTGCGGGGCTGTTTAAGACTAAGCCCGAGATCTAAGCGGATTCGGTTCCTAGCCGATAACGAGCAATAATACATCGACAGAGCTCGCTAGCCACATGGTTTGCGAGCTTTTGTTATTTCTTGCGTGTCGCATCATGTGGGAGAGTGGGAGAAAGAGATCAATTGCGGCGAACTTGGTCTCGCCGAATGACCTCTATACTGGTAGTGATCTGGAAGACTAGTTGATTGCGGCCTCGCGGAGGAGTTTGACATGGCGGATTTCAAAGTAACGGAACTTGACAGAGACTTGGACTTTAGCCATCTGCCGTATTGGGACGTGGTGATCGTTGGTGCTGGCCCAGGCGGATTGGCGGCTAGCCTGACGACGGCTCATCGCGGTCTTACGACGCTGGTTATCGAGGCGAAGGATAAGCCTGGGGGGCAGCCTCAGTTCCTCTATGCGGACAAACGAATCGTTGATATTCCCGGTTTTCCGGATGGGATCACTGGCGAAGAGTTGTCTAGTCGCGTGTATCGGCAAGCTAAGAACGCCATGGTGCAGTTCCGCTTCAACGAAGAGTTGATGAATATCGAGGATACCGACGAGGAAGTAAAAGACGATCCATTGAAGCGAGTCATAACGAGCAAAGGCGAGTATCTTTGTCGCAAAGTCATTATCGCTTTCGGGTTGCTCCATTTTCCTCGCAAGTTACCGGTGCTCGAAGTATTGGAGTCTAAGAAAGTCCACTATCGGATGCCGAAGATCGGCGACTTCGAAAATCATCGAGTGGCAGTTGTCGGCGGTGGCGACTCGGCAATGGACGTGGCGGTGATGGTTCTGGAACGGCATGGACAAGTTGATCTAATCGTCCGCAAGCCCGACGTGATAGGGAAGGCGGAAACGCTTTCGCGGATCAAACAAGCTGGCGGTAACATGCATACCAGCGCGGCCATCGATACAGCCGCGTTCGAAGGCGACCGACTGCGGCTGAATCTCAGCGATGGCGAGTCTATTCTCGTAGACCATGTGATCGTGCAAATCGGTTTCTTATCTGCCAAGGAGACTTTCAAACGCCTCGACCTACGCCTAAACGAAGACGGTAGCATCGCTATCGATCCGTACTTCGAGACGAGTCGGCACGGCATTTTTGCCGTCGGCGATGTACATGGTGACATCAAACTTATCGCCGTCGCTTGGGCCGAAGGGATTCAGGCCGCGATCTACGCCTTCAACGAGATCACCAGCCCCTATTGGCTTAACGAAAAGCGCCTTCGCGACCACAAGATTACACTCATCGGGGAGAAGATCGCTGAAGCGGCCGCTTTCAAACCGAAGCACAGACCTTAGTAATATGTTCGCATGGCTCGTAGCCCAGGGCGAGGAATAAACGCAGAGGACGCGGAGTCGCAGAGAGAAAGAGAGAAAGAGACAAAGTACAAGTCAGTAATGTTTACGGAACACAAGACGCTGACATTCTTGCTGCCGACGATTTACTTTTGCAGGTTCAGCGGGAACGATGGCACCAGATTTCGACAAACTTAATTCTTCTTCTTGTCTTCTCTGCGGTCCTCTGCGCATCTGCGATCTCGGCGTTAAATCTGCCTCCCACAAGCCAACGCCATCAAGAAGCGTCACGGGTTACAAACCCTGGCAGGCTATGATAGGGGCGTTCTTCACGGCCTGAACATTTTATCCATGACGTTACATATTTGCCTCTTTGTCGGCGTCTACGTGGCTTAGCGCCGGCCGCGATTGAGGCTACTATGAGAAGGTGAAGAGCCTGACCGATTGAAGAAACGGACGCATGACTGATAGAAGTAGCCGCAAGAGATTCGAGTCCTATCAAGCGGAGCGACGAAATCGTCCGCCTACACCGGTAGGAAGTGGGCATCATTCGGCTGCGCCTCCTCCCAAGAGAAAGAAAAAGGAGGAGCAGCGATCGTTTTGGGTGTTGCTGACTGAGTTTCGCAGAATGTTGCGACACCATCGCGGCACGATGTTCATTGCTCTGTCAACTCTGACTGTCGGTACGCTGTTAAAGCTGGCTCCACCCGCTGCGATGAAAATCGCAGTCGACTATGTGCTCGACGACAAGCCGATTCCAGCCGAGTGGATCGACTCAAGCTACATTCCCGACACGCGGTTTGGAATGCTAGTGATGCTCGGTGGCTTTGTGTTATTGATTTCAATCATTGCATCCGCGATTCATTTATGGGGCCGCTGGTATGCAACAAAGGCGGTCAATCGTTTGCAGGTCGGAATTCGCAAACAAGTATTTGAACACGCCGTTCGCTTGCCGCTGCATCGAGTCTACGAGCTGAAGTCGGGCGGAGCTGCCAGTTTGTTACGCGAGGACGCCGGTGGCGTCGGCGAGCTGGTTTTTAGCATGATCTACAATCCGTGGCGAGCGATCATTCAGTTGCTCGGCAGTTTGGCCATGTTATTACTTGTCGACTGGCGAATGATGCTTGGCGGACTGTTGTTGTTGCCGGTCGTCTACATCACGCATCGAACCTGGATCAATCGCATTCGTCCGCTCTACCGCGACGTTCGTTCGCAGCGGCAGCGTATCGATGGTCAAGCGACCGAGTCGTTCGGCGGGATGCGGATCGTCCGCGCGTTTGGTCGCGAGCGTAGTGAGACCGGTCGATTCAGTCGCGGGAACAATCTGCTGGTTCGAATGCAGCTGTTTGTCTGGTGGTGGGCGCGGATCATCGAAGTCATCTGGGACATCCTCATGCCACTCGCTTCGACAGGGTTGCTGGTCTACGGCGGGTATCGCATTCTTGGGAACGAGATGACGTTAGGCGATCTCACCATGTTCATGTTCTATCTGGCCATGCTGTTGGGCCCGCTGGCAACATTGGCCAGCAGTGCGACCTCGTTTCAAAATAACCTGGCGGGTTTAGATCGAGTGCTCGATTTGCTGGAGGAAAAAACGGAATTGGAGACCGATCGCGAACTTAAGTTTGTCGACATCGACAAGGTTCAAGTTGCTCTGGAATTTGAAAATGTAAGTTTCCACTACCCCGGTACTGAAAAGGAAGTTCTTTCCAATATCGATTTAGTCGTTCAACCTGGAGAAACGATCGCGTTGGTTGGTCGTAGCGGTGCGGGCAAAACGACGCTTTGCAACTTGGTCGCTCGATTTTACGATCCGACGACCGGTGCAATAACGCTGGACGGTGACGATCTCCGCGATCTGGACGTCGATTCGTATCGCCGTCTGCTCGGTGTCGTTGAGCAAGATGTCTTTTTATTCGACGGGACGATCGCGGAGAATATCGGCTATTCGTCTCGTCGGCCCGAAATGACGGCCATTGAAGAAGCTGCGGTTGCGGCGAACGCTCACGAGTTCATTGCCGAATTCGAAAAAGGATACGGTACACTTGTCGGCGAACGCGGCGTAAAACTCAGCGGTGGCCAGCGACAGCGGTTAGCTATTGCCCGAGCACTGGTCGCCGATCCGCGGATTCTGATTCTGGATGAGGCGACGAGTAACCTCGATAGCGAGAGTGAGCGACTCATTCAAAAGAGTTTCAATCGATTGATGGAGGGACGTACCTGCTTCGTCATCGCACATCGCCTTAGCACTATTCAAAATGCCGATCGCATCCTCGTTCTCGACGCCGGGAAAATCGTCGAAGTCGGGACGCACGCCGAGCTGATGGCGCTAGAGGGCAAGTATTGCAAAATGGTGGAATTGCAAAGAGAGGTTGACGTCGCCTTTTAGTTTGCGACGGTGTTTGTGGCATGGACGTCTCGTCGGTGATCCAATATGTTTGGCGAGTTGGCGTTGTCTCTGTTACGTGCCGGGATTCACAGCCTGGTA
>JBLHLE010000787.1:0-4384 GCA_047620805.1 Pirellulaceae bacterium | reverse complement strand
AGATCACCGACGTTGGTGTTGCTACCTTTTCACTGACGTGGAAGAACAAAGTGAGTAAGGTGAACGTCACCACATCCAAACCACTGCCCGTCAAACCACTGACTATCCCGCCGAGGATTCCGATCCCGAACAAGCATAGGGCATGTCGCGTTTGAAACTTCAAAATCTTTTGATGCGTCACGCGACCGCGATTCCGGTTGACCATAAACAGCGCCACCGCGAAGCTCAGCCACAAGCTGGTGAAAAACATTTTGATGTAAGCGGGTGGCACCAGCGGGAAGATAAGGTCAATACCCACAACGATCCCCACCGCTCCGCCGAGACCGGCAAACAAGACAGCCCGCCACTCGACAGGTATCCGCAGACACACGATCGTCAGCGCTGCGGCCGTCATGCCGACCGATTGGATCATCAAAGAGAAATCGCGGGCCACGGCTGGTTCGATTTTAAATATCAACGTCATGACTGGAAAAGCCACGGCGCCTCCACCTTCGCTGGTGGCGCCGGCAATGAATGAACCAATGCACATCGTCACGGTCATGAACCAGTTGTCGGAAAAGAGCGACCAGCGGTCTCCGGAGAACATCAGGCACAGCCACACGCACCAATACAATGCCGGAATAAGCAAGACAAGAGCCAGCGTTGGCGGCCGCTTCGGACGCGAGTTTGACAGGCAATCCTCATTGTCGTAACCCATTTTCAGTGCCCTAATTTCGCGACCAGAATCTCAACTTGCGGCGGGTGCCGTCGATTTCACCTGCGTCTATCGCCTGCCCTCGTCGCATGCTGCAGCAGATGTTTCCATAGGATTAGAGCAAACTCGTCCAACTCTTACAAATCGAGACTTTGCTGGCTGGTTACGGCGTTTTCTAAGAGGATATCAACTCAGCGTGCATTCAATCCAGTCGGCGTCCTCGCTGAGTTGTTTGCGACAAAAAGTCCATTCTAAATTGCGCAATCGAACAGATCGTGTCGAACCGTCCGATCGTTCCTTGTAAAAGCGAGCCAGATGCTATTCCGGAGTTTGATGAGACAGCGCGGACGGACGGCACGCCCTCCCGAATGACTCACTACGACGCGCCACACGCTGGCGGGTCCACTGACGATTGCTGTTATCGGTTCCGAAGTCTAGACTTGTATGCGATTGTCCGCTACCGTCGCCAGCCTCTCGTGACGACGCTAGGAGAGGTGGCGCAGCAACCGGCAGGGTTGACCGGCTTTTGAGAGCGACCATAGTCGTTCAGCGTTGATTGCGATGGGACTTCCGGTCAAGTACATTCGCAATTCGCAAATATTTACAATCGTCTATAGTAGACTCAACTTCGTTCCGTGCTGTTGCACTAAATCGCTGACGAGTATGACCTCGGCGACTGCTGACAGCATGACATTATACTGGAGAGCGTTCTCGACGCCGAACCGCGAGCACGGCATCCGCGTTGCGTGGCTGGCGAGCGAGCATGTCCACCAGAAGATATTCGCCAACTATCTTGAGGCGATCGCCGACCCCGATCACGAGGAGCACACAGACCTACTAGAATGGAACGGCCCCTTCGACCCCGAAGCATTTAACGCGAAAGAAGCGACATGTGACATGTGACATGTGACATGCGACATGCGACATGCAGAGAGGATTGCCAAATTGGGAACGGAAAGGGGGACGTAAGCCAATATTGCCGCAAGCTGCGGGGCTAGAGAAGCAACCTAACGCAGCTTCAGCGAGGTGATATAATCGACCTTTGCGTTGCAGATAATCGAAGTACCATTAAGTCGGACTGACTATATTCCCATGCTTGCCAGCGAAACTGCTATGCCAGCGAAACTGCCTACCGTCCCCTTGTCTTCCTGAGCCGCTATTGACGCTTGCGTGCCAGAGTTGACCGATGATCCAGATGAAATGCTCCTGCAGCAATGGAGCGGTTTGTGTTACACGGCGGCGAAGAGATGGGTCTGCCCCGTGAAGAATGCCGATTGGGGCCTTGTTCACGGAACGGTGTTGAGCGAACGAGTCGGCAAGCGAGTCAATCACGCATGGTGTGAACGTGACGATCAGATCGTTGACCTCACGTTGCCGGTTGGTATGAGAATCGTCGAGCGTGAAGAGTATTACCGGATCACTCATCTCGAAGTCAGCAAGCGGTGTTCGTCAGAAGAGACGCTGTTGTTGTCGATCAAGAATCGACACAACGGGCCGTGGGGCGCGTCGGAGCAGTTGGAGAAATAATGGACCAGCAAACCGTCCGCACATTGGAGCAGGAACTCGAAGAAGTCATCGCCGGGGTCATCGTGCAGATGGGCCTCAAGAAATTGCCGCTGCTTCCATCGCAGCAGACCTTTAATCTGATGGCAAAGGCAGCGGTGACGGTCTACGAGTCAGCGGTGGAGAATCAAGAGCGTGCTGATTGTGGCCGAGCGAGGTTACTGTTCCCTCACCTGTATGACACCGATTACTTCATCGACTCGATGATCGCTTCTTTCGCCTTCCGTGACATCGCTTTGATCGCCAACTCTCGCTTCAACGCCTTGCCCTTGGTCGCGAGTTCTTCCTGGTAGACGAACTCGACAGGCAATCGGCTGCAGGTGTAGCGTGATGCCGTGCCTGCGTTGTGTTGTTCGGTCCGTCGCTCCAGGTCATTCGTAATGCCCGTGTAAAGCGAACCGTCCGCACATCGCAAGATGTAAACGAACCACCGTTCGGCCAACTGCTTCATCAACCTCAAGACAGCGACTTCCTTGGCCTTCGCTTCGACCTCAACGGTCAAGGACAGTCCGTTCCAGCATTGAGGAAAGTCTCGCAGACTGATGAAGTCGTGATGTCGTCTTGGCTTTGGTCCCTTCCAGCCTTCAATCGGACTGGAGATGTGGAACATTGGCTCTCGGTCCCAGGTGACGATTGCCTGCTCAGTCGCTTCGGCAATTGAAAGCTCATCACTATTGCAGCGGTGATGATGAACGTCGTAGACCAACGGGATGCCTTCCGCCCTACACATCGGCAGCAAGTCTGATGGTGTGTACGTCGTGTCGTCATTCTCTACAGTGAGTCGGCGCCTAACTCGGTCTGATAGGCGACTCAGGTTGCGGGCGAACCGGGCCAGCGCATCCGGCTTGTCGCCATATCCCCCGCCACCGTGGATATTCACGACATCGGCTCCAACCCACTCAGCAATTTCGGACTGATATTCAAGTTCCGCAATGGATCGTTCCACAACATCGGGTCGAGGCGAGTTCATCACCACGAACTGGTCGGGATGAAAGCTCGTTCTGATGTCGTGATCTCTGGCGAACTCACCGCACGCTTTGAATCTCTGGACGATCTCATCGCCGTCAGGAAGATCGGAAACGTCGTAGCCGCATTCGCCGTGAGTTTTGATTGGCAGGACTTGGCTGTTGATGCGAAAGCAGCCGATGCCGTTGTCGGCACAGAATTGGAGTGCTGCCTGCAACGCCTCGGCGTTTGTCATACAGAGTCCCGACAACTTGGCGAGGGCGGCAGTACGATCCATTTTGCCGATGGCCGTGACTGTCGTATTGCGGAACTTGATCGGCTGTTCCAAGAATATGCAGCAGAGGCCGAGGCGAATGGACGATGATCGTGTTGCGTTGTTCTTCAAGTGATTACGTTCCCCAATTCATCCAGGTGATGCCAATTTGCAGCACGCTCGCAATTGAAACCCAGACGAAGTACGGCAGCTGCGCCACGGCGATCCAGCGGTAATGCTTCCAGATGGCAACGCTCGTCCAGATGATCGTCACCCACACAATCACGATGTCCACCGCAGCCAGTGGCACGTTTCGCAGCCCTGAGAAAAACGGCATGAATAACAGGTTGGCGACGAGGTTGATGGCGAAAGGTAAGGCAACGAACCACGACACTTTGCGCCGGAATGCCTGCACGAACACAAACCCGAACGTGACGATGATGACCGGGTAGAGGATCGACCAGATCAGCCCAATGGTTGCGGGCGCTGGCGTCCAGCTTGGTTTTGCGAGGGAATCGTACCATTCGATCCAGGACATCGGGATTCTCAAATCATCGGAAGTGTTTTGTTTCCAGCCACCGTCCTCGCTTCATCCTGAAACGCCTTCTCAACCATCTCCAAGAATTCTGGATCATCAGCGGCGAACTCACGAGCAGTAACCTTGATCTTCCTCACGAGTTCTTTCACGGCGTAACTAGTGAGGCCGTTGCCGATCGAGTCCTTCACATCGCCCCCAAGCCGCTGATCGAACACTTGCACGGCCTGCTCTCCGTGGCGGTCGAGCAGTATTAGGCCCAAACTAGCAATGATCTGGTTCAGGCACGCGACAATAATCGTCATTGTAACAAGCCAGCACGCTGTAGTTGTTCGGCTGTGGACCACTCAAGTCTACGAATCCACTTCGCCGA
>JBLHLE010000786.1:0-4385 GCA_047620805.1 Pirellulaceae bacterium | reverse complement strand
AGCGGGCGAGGTCGAGCCACAATCGCGCCCAGCGTTCGCCGTATTGTTTCGATTTCAGCAGGCGGTCGACCAGATTTTCATAGGCTTGCGGAGATTGATCGTTTACGAATTCGTCGGCTTCGGCAGCCGTCGGGGGAAGTCCGATCAAGTCCAGATACAGTCGGCGAACGAGAGTGTACTTATCCGCAGCTGCGGACGGCTTGAGCCCGGCAGCTTCGATGCGATGAAGTACAAAGTGATCGATCGGGTTTATGGTCCAGGGCTTGTTCTGGATTTTCGGGAGTGGCGGTTTCGTCGGTGGAGTAAACGCCCAATGCTGTGTGTAGTTGGCTCCAGCGTCAATCCATTTTCGCAATTTTTCAATCTCGGAATCGGTAAGCGTCTTTCCCGTATCTTTCGGGGGCATGCGAAGTTCGTCGTCTTTGCTCGTTACTCGCTCAATGAGAACGCTAGTTGTCGAGTTCTTCGGTACGACTGCCCGGTAGCCACCAAGGTCGACCGTGGCCCCCGCTAGTGTATCGAGCCTCAGGTCGGCTTCGCGAGATTCCTCGTCGGGTCCATGGCAGGCAAAACATTTGGCGGCCAAAATCGGGCGAATGTCGCGATTGAAAGTGATTTCGTCGCCCAGCACAGAGGCGGAACTTGCGATACATACGATCGCACTCACGAACCATCTCGCAATCATTGGCTGGTTGGGGCTGTGTTTCATAGTTAACTCAACTTCAATTAACAACTTGCCTGTCAAATACCATTTTACGGGCGACGAAAGTCGGACGGAACTCGCTATGCGTATTTTTCCTGCGGAACAGACCAATAATTATCAAGGTCCGTGTGTTTGGCCCGGAAATCCTGGAATCTACCGAGATTGTACTCTTCGACATCGCGTTTGTTTTGGCATATAACATTGGCAATCTCACCGTCCCAATATCGTTAAAGGAATTCTCATGAGCAAGCGTCATCGATTGAAGTACTCTTTTTGTCTATTAACTGTGTTGTTATTCAGCGTGGCGTTATTCAGTGTGGCGTTGACCCCAGCGTTGATCTATGCGGAAGTGAAACTTCCAACGGTCATCGATAGCCATATGGTTTTACAGCGAGACATGCCGATTCGACTTTGGGGTTGGGCGGACGCTGATGAAGAAGTCGCCGTTTCGCTAGGCGCCAACAGCGCGACCACCAAAGCTGACGCGGATGGCAAGTGGCAAGTCAAACTGCCAGCAATGAAGGCGGACGGCAAAGCTCATTCGCTGACCATTCAAGGTACCAATAAGATCGAATTGTCGGACATCTTGATTGGAGAAGTTTGGGTAGGGTCTGGACAATCTAACATGGAATGGCAACTCAAATCGTCAAACGGGTCGGCAGAAGCGATCGCCGCCGCCAACCACCCAAACATTCGACTGTTCCACGTTCCCAAAGTGCAGAAGCCCGCAGCGGCTGACAACATCAACGCGAAATGGAAAGTCTGCACTCCCGAAAATGTTCCCGCTTTCTCCGCCGTGCTGTACTACTTTGGAAAGAAACTTCACGGGGAACTGGACGTCCCAATTGGATTGATCAATAGTTCGTGGGGTGGTTCGCCGATCGAACCGTGGACAGTCAAAGACGGAAAAGGCGGTGGGATGTACAACGGCATGATCGCGCCGTTACAACCGTTCGTCGTTGGAGGCGTGATCTGGTATCAAGGCGAAACAAATGTGCTCAAGAAAGACGGCTTGGCCTACCGCGATCGAATGGAAGCGTTGATCGACGGCTGGCGGAAAACGTGGGACCTCGAACTACCTTTTTACTTCGTGCAAATCGCTCCTTGGTCCGGCCGATACGAACCTGGTCAATTGCCGGCTCTCTGGGAAGCGCAAACGGCGAGTCTCAAGATTCCACGAACAGGTATGGCAGTGATCACTGATCTTGTTGACAACATCGGTGACATTCATCCGCGAAATAAAGTGGACGTAGGAAATCGCTTGGCCCTGTGGGCTTTGACAAAAAATTATAACGTGAAGAACCTCGTCTATTCCGGGCCAATCTACAAGTCGTCAAAAGTTGAGGGAAGTAAGATTCGTCTCCAATTCGCTCACGCAGCAGAGGGACTCAAATCGCGAGATGGCAAGCCGTTGAACGAATTCCAGATCGCAGACAAGGACGGTAGTTTCGTTGCTGCTACCGCCGAAATCGACGGCGCCGAAATCGTTGTTTCGGCCGCTGGAGTGACGGCGCCGACCCAAGTTCGCTTCGGTTGGCACAAGGTCGCCAATCCGAACTTGATCAACAGCGCGGGACTTCCAGCTTCGCCATTTCAAACAAACGATTGGCAAGGTGGTACGGGCGAATAGTTTGATAGGGGGCTTCTGCCTGGCATGGACGTGCCGTCCGTAAGCAAATGTTCTGGCGCGTTAGCGTTTTGAATTCAGCAAATTAGAAATAAGTACACAAAGACCCGGCTGCCACCATCTGGCGTCGGGTTTTTTTTAATTCCGACACTAAGTGTTTGTGAACTAGGCCGACAAATGATTGAGCTGTTTCTTTAGCGATGCTCGAAATTGCTCCGCCAACTCCGTCTAGTTTGCCGCGCCTGCCGAACTCTTTTGCTGCCGCGCCTGCAACTCTTTTACTGCCGCGCCTGCAACTCTTTTACTGCCGCGCCTGCAACTCTTTTGCTGCCGCGCCTGCAACTGGTTCTACGAAGTGACGCGCCGTAATTCACGGATTGGATCACCTCGCAGCGGTTGCGGAACACTGCGTCCAGCGAAGCTTGTGATCGCGAGAGAGTTGTAGTCAATTCCGAGGTGATCGTAGATCGTGGCGAGAAAGTCGCCGGGGCCAACGCGGCGTTCGATAGGATCTTCGCCACGGCGATCTGTTGCTCCAATCACCTGACCCGTCTGGATCCCGCCCCCAGCGAACAACATGGAATTGGCTCGCGGCCAATGGTCGCGTCCGGGTTGAACGATGCCTTTAGCGCGACTTGCGACGCCCCCGCCACTACTGGCGACATAGGAAATTCGAGGCGTGCGACCAAACTCGCCAGTCACCACGACGAGCACTCTTTTGTCGAGGCCGCGTTGGTAGATGTCCTCGATCAAAGCCGACACTGCTTGATCAAGGAATGGAGCTCGGTGTTTGATCGCTTCGAAAATGTGATGGTTCACGGCGTGGTCGTCCCAATTCGAAACTCGCGCACAAAGAGGTCCGTCAAACTCCGTTGCCACAATGTCGACGCCAGCCTCGACCAACCGACGAGCCATGAGGCATTGTTGACCCCACGAGTTGCGGCCGTACCGATCGCGAATGCTATCCGGTTCGCGTCCCAGATCGAATGCCACTCTGGCCGTGTCGCTGGTCAAGAGGTTGAGTGCTTGAGATTCGTATTGGTCGACTGCATCCATTAAGCCGGAGGAGTCGATGTTGTTGTGGAGTCGATCGAGTCCCGACTTCAAGTTTACGCGCCGTTGCAATTGCGTTCGGCGATCTTCGTTGAGGTGAATATTGGGAACCTTAAAGTCTGGGGCGTTTGGATCGCCGACCACTTTGAAAGGTTCGTAACTCGCTCCCAGATAGGCGGGGCCCGCAATTTGAAAGCTGTCGTAACGATCGACCGGATTGACTGCGACATAGTTGGGTAGAGACTGACCAGGCTTTCGTCGCAAGTAACTTACAACCGACATCCAATCTGGATAGCTCGGCGTTAGTTTGTCGGCGTTGGCGGGATCTCCACCCAGTACTTGCAGTGAGCCCGCAGGATGCCCGCCGGCTCCATGCGCTACACTTCGCAACAATGAGTAGCGGTCCGAGATCTTCGATAACTGCGGCAGTAATTCACTGATCTGCAGTCCCACGGTATTGGTTTGAATGGGGTCGTACGGACCGCGGAATTCAGAAGGTGCATCGGGCTTGGGGTCCCAAGTTTCCAGGTGGCTGGCGCCGCCACGGAGCCAGACCAAAATGATCGCAGTATCTTGCTTTTGCCTGTTGGGATCAGCCGCCGCAGCAGCCCTTAGACGATACAACGCTGGAAGAGACAGAGACGTGAAGCCAGTGAGGCCCGTCCGCAGGAGTTCCCGACGATTAAGTGGATGTGGCACGATGCCCCTTTCGCGCTCGGCGTTCTTGTGCAACGATTGAAATCATCGAATGAATCGAATCCGCGACGCATCAGAGTATAACCGCGGCGGCCATATTTCTCGACAGTAGCTCGTTCCCAACAAGATTGAGAGCAGCGTGGTCGTGAGTGGTCGTGCTTCTACGAGGCGAAGGCTGCCGCGATACATTGATTTCCAACGCCTTCCTCTTTGCCTTCAACAACGTGACCAGGGCGACACTAGAAAGAAGAATTTGGTGTAAGCGGTAGGAAAGCATGCGAGATTAGCCTATTGGTTTCATCTATT
>JBLHLE010000785.1:0-4390 GCA_047620805.1 Pirellulaceae bacterium | reverse complement strand
TCACCTATTGGGAAGGTTGTGTTATTGCAAGTGTTTTGTCGTGCCAAATCAAACGGCGGCCAAATCAAACGGCGGCAAATCAAACGGCGGCCGCCGCAATTCCGCTCGTCGCGAATCAATACGCGGCGATTTAGTCGACGTACAGGAACTCGTTGAAGTTGTAAGTAACCAAGCAAAAGTATTTCAGTGCATCAGCAGCGAGGAGGCCGTCCTTTTTCAGCGAGTCGAGCAAAGCGACTCCGCGCTGAATTTCCTGGGCGTTTGGACGTCGATTGTAAATCCGAGCCAACGCCAACTCGACCTGATCGGTTGGTTTGGAACCAGCTTGCTTTTGCAGGAAAGCGGCAAACACGTCGGCTTGCCGATGCGCGAATTCACTATTCAACATGCCTAATGCTTGGGTCGGCTGAGTGGTGACGAAGCGGACCGGACACGTCGAGTCGACGTCGGCGAAATCGAAATCCGCCAACAATGGATCGACCAGCGAACGTTTGACGAAAATGTAAATGGCTCGTCGAGCTCGTTCTTCTTCTGAAGAGTTTCCCCAACCGCTACCGGGTCGCGATTGACCCGCGAGAACTTCCGCGGGAATGATGGAGTAGAAGCTCGGTCCGCCCATCTTTAGATTCAAACTGCCGTTGGCGGCCAGCATTGAGTCGCGGAGTTCCTCGGCGGACAGTCGCCGCATATCAAATCGCCAAAACAGATTGTTTGCCGGGTCCGCAGCCAATGCCTTCTCCTGCCCTTTGGAACTCATCTGGTAAGTGCTGGACAACATGATCCGCTTGTGCATCGGCTTCAGTTTCCAGCCGTCAGCGATGAATTGATTGGCCAGCCAGTCAAGCAGTTGCGGATGCGTCGGGCGATCGCCGATGTTGCCGAAATTATTTGCGGAGCGAACAATCCCGCGACCGAAGTGATGCTGCCAAATCCGATTGATCATCACGCGGGCGGTCAGCGGATTCGTTTCACTAACGATCCAATTGGCCAAGGCCAATCGGCGTCCGCTCGACTTGCCTGTCCGAGGAGTTGCGATCTTGGGTTGGGGCGGAGAAAGCACGGTAGGGAAGCCGGGTTCGACTTTCTCGCCTTCGACATTGGCGTTGCCCCGAACGAGTACGAATGTTTCCCGTGGCGTCGGGCCGATCTCTTTGATTACCAGCGTTTCTCCGATTTCCTCGGGGCGGTTTTCCATTATCTCCCGGCGGCGTTTCAAGGCGGCGAGATAATCTTCCACCAGCGTTTTGGAAATGCCTTTTCCGCTGTATTTCTTGGCTAGATCTGGTCGCACCTCGCGGGCCACGAAATCTTCTTTCTCGGGCGGTGTGAGTAAGGCTTGCAGCTTTCGCTCCACGTTGCCGATCGTCTTGTTGAGGTTGTTGAGTTCCGCCTTATTGCGAGCCGCCAGCGCCGCGAGTTCCTCTTGTTCGATGTTGACGGCAATCGGGCCAATGGACGCCTCCTGGACCGTTTCCTCGCTGCGGACTCCATAGCGACGGAATCCGCTAAAGAAGGACAAGAATCGGTAGTAGTCCTTTTGTGGAATCGGGTCAATCTTGTGATCGTGACAACGAGCGCAATTCATCGTGAGTCCGAGGAAAGTCTGCGATGTCGTGAGGATGATGTCGTCCAAGTCGTCGTACAAGGCTTGCTTTTGGGAGACGGGTTCATCGTCCCAAATTCCGAGTCGATAGTAGCCCGTCGCAATAATGGAGTCGGGCGTTCGCTGCTCGAATTCATCGCCCGCCAATTGCTCTTTGACGAACTGGCTATAGGGTTTGTCTTCATTGAAGCTGCGGATGACATAATCGCGGTAGCGCCACGCAAATGGTTTTGTGCCATCGCGCTCGTAGCTGTTGGTTTCCGCAAAGCGAACTATGTCCAGCCAGTGTCGACCCCAGCGCTCACCGTATTGCGGTGACTGCAAGAGACGGTCGACGACTTTTTCAAAAGCGTCGGGAGATTTGTCATTGACGAAAAATTCCACATCGTCAATCGATGGCGGCAGGCCAGTGAGGTCGTAGTAAGCTCGACGAATTAATTCCGTTCGGTCGGCGGGAGCATTGGGGGTTAGGCCAGCGTCTTCCAAACGCGAGAGGATAAAGTTGTCCAATGGCGTGTGAGACCACTTGGTGTTTTTCACCGCCGGGACGTGCGGCTTCTCGATGGCTTGAAAGGACCAGAATTTCTTCGTTTCGTCGTTTACTTCCGGCGCCGTCTTTTTCAGTTCTGGACGAGTCGTCTCGGCATCGTTGGGAATTGGAACTCCCATTTCGACCCATTTAGTGAGGACCGCAATTTTGTCAGCGGACATCTTGGCCTTGGGCGGCATCTCGTAGTCGACGTAATTGATGGCTCCGAGTAACAAACTCGCGCTTGGATTGTCCAAGTCGACAGCAGGACCAGACTCTCCCCCGGCGAGTAAACCCGCGCGACTTCCTAGGAAGAGATCGCCTTTGAGTTTCGAATCGGGGCCGTGACACGACATGCAATTTTGGGCCAAGATGGGGGCCACCTGCTGGCGATAATACTTGGCGGCCGCGGCCGAAATCTCTTCGCCACTCGCCGGCAGCGGGAAGAGCACGGCGGTAAACAGAATTGCAAGGATCAAATGTCGTTTGGTTTTCACTTTGTCGGTCCTTATCGGATTTTCGCAGTTCTTTGTCGTATCTACCGGTCTACTGAAGCTAGTCCCGATAGTGGGTTTTTTTCGATAGTGGGTGTTCTTTGACTAATCGATTTTTATCTGTTCAGGTCGCTGAGGAATCCGTCCATCCGCGGGACAAGTGAGTCCGTTAGGTATTCGAGTACACCCGCGATCGAACCTTGCGCCTTGCTGCGCCGAGCTTGTACGATTTGGCAATCCGCCAACGCCGGCGCCAATGTGTAGCGACTCGTCTCCGCGAGCAGCCGATCGAACGAGTCTTCGCAAAGCTCAAACAGTCGACCGTAGATAAACAGCGTCGACGGGTTGAACAAATTGATCACGGTGGTCAATGCGAAGCTGATCCGCGAGAGCACCTCTTGTAACTCCGGTTCCGGCGAAACTTCGTTCGCGGCAGCCAATTCAATTACCTCGTCGATGGCGACCTCTCGACCGATCCGTTGCGATATCATCCAGGCGAGCGCCGAGTCACTGGCTACCGTCTCGAGGCAGCCTCGATTACCACACCCGCAAATGCGCCCCTGTGGATCGTGAGGAATGTGACCGATTTCCCCCGCCAGACCCTTGTGGCCGGTAATAACACGACCGCCGGAAACGACACCGAGACCGAGTCCCGTACTAACGTCCAACATCGCGAAATCTTCCAACTCTGGATTTTTACCGTAGTGACGCTCGGCAATGCAAAGCGCATGGGCCTCTTGCAACATCACGCAGTCGCAACCCAGCGCCTCGCGGAGATCCTTTGCCGGCGATTGGCCGTCGGTAATTGGCAAGTTAGGCGACAGCAATCCTTTCTGTTCGCGATAATCAAGCAAGCCAGGCATGCTGATTCCCATTCCTAACGTCGTGACTCCTTTACGACTCATGAGTCGTTGAGCTCGTTGCGTCACGTTGTCGAGCAACTCGCGGTACGTTTGTGGAGTCTCAAATCGCAGCAAGCTGTCGCGGTGCAAATCGCCATCGATACCCGCTGAAACGACTCGGCACTCCCCCGCATCTAGCACGAGTCCGAGCACTTGAGCCGTTTCGGTCGCGAGTCGAAGACGCTTTGCCGGTCGCCCAATCGCGTTATCTTTGCAAGCGAATTCCTCGACGAATTTACCCAGCATCAGCGCTGTAACTGCTTTGGAAACTGTCGGCGCCGTCACCTTTAGACGTCGAGTTACGTCGGCGCGCGAACACGGTCCATGCTGTTGAAGTACGCGAATCACAGAACGCTTGTTCACGTGATGAAGCACGTTCGGGTTGCCAGAGGGTTGGGCGGCCAAAGTGTCTCTCGGTAGCGGGAGTTTATTGTGAGTCAGAAGCGGGAGTTTATTGTGAGTCAAGAGTACAGAAGTGTCGGTTCGCTGATGATCTGGTGCTGATTTTGGGAAGGAGCACCGTGACGACTCCTACGTCAGCGTACGCAGACACGATTCTTTTGTAAAGAGTATTTACAAAATGTAGTTTATAAAGTCTCGGCGGCGCATAGGAATTGTCCACTAAGCTATTGTATGGTAGCGACTTAGGTGTGTTGTGATGATTAGTGCAGGCTTGTAGTGGCTAGGCCATTTGCAGCCAAGTCCGTTGCAGTTAGGCCAATTGCAGTTGGGCCAATTGCAGCTAGGCCAATTGCAGCTAGGCCAATTGCAGCCAAGTTAGTTGTCGATGGCGAGGACGAGCTTGCCGAATTGAGGTGATTCGCGCATTTGGTCGAGAGCGACGTTGCCGTCTTCGAGGTCA
>JBLHLE010000784.1:0-4392 GCA_047620805.1 Pirellulaceae bacterium | reverse complement strand
TCTTCGTAGTCGAAACGGATGTATTGAAATTTGGCTTTCGGGCGTGTTCTGAATCCAGGTGTCGACCTGCCCCGATCTTCGTACTGAGCCTTGTGCTCTTCATAGAATTCCTGCAGTTGTGCATCCGTCGGTTTGTCTTCCACTTTGTCGTAAAAGGCATCCACGGAGATCGGATAGACCTCGGCAGAGACTCGACGGTAAAGTCGATTAAAATAATCCCAAGCGACTTCGGGAGGCACGCTACCCAGTCCACTCTCTGCCAGCATGCGTACATTCTGCGCCAGCAATGTTGTCCGCAGTTGATCGAAAACTGCGGTCTGAGAGATATTTGCTTCGCCGGCCAGCTTGTCAGCCATTTCCACAAGATTTGCGCGAGTCATCGTGTTGTCAGAGAGTTTTACGAGGTAGTCGCCGATTGCCTCTTTGGTAATGACAATACCCATCTCGCCAGCTTTGGCAGCCAATATTTGTTGTCGGACCAATTCACGTTCGTTTACATTTCGTTCGATTCCGTTATAGCCAACGCCTGGCACTTGCGGATTCCCATCGGCAAGCCGCGTTTTTTCCTCGACCTCAGTCAGGAAGCGAACCATTGTCGCGTGGCGTTTCCCCCATGCTTTCAACTGAGATTCGTTGGCCTTTCCGCCGCGCCAACTTGCAACGAGCGACGCGTCGGACACCCCGCGGCGATTGTTGTCCATGCGACTAACAACATCGCCAACGGTGAAAACGATCATCAGCAGGATGCCGAAGACGATTAACATGACACCTTGATACTTGCGAAAAAACGATAGCGACATGATCAATTCACTCTGTTTTTAGTCCGTGATTGTCCGAACGAGGCTTGACAGGACAAATTCGGCGGTGTTAATGGTTGGCCAAAGGATGTTCCGTTAGTACCCGTTTTTAGGTTTTAGCAGATTGTAGGGAGAATCGACGTAAATTCAATCCCAAACAGGGAGTGTGGGCACGAGAACTGTCTTAGAACACTCCAGCTCGCTACAGCAACACTGGAACTTCAACTACGAACCGCGGTGCAAATCCGAACCAAAGTCGATAGATTTTTCTGATTTTCATGGTCCGTGAACGCCATGAGGGTCGTTAGGAATAAAGCGACATTGAGTGCAAACCACTCTCGGCTATCGAATTGGCATCAAAACGGCAGATATAAACAGACACCCAAGAAACCACTCATAATACCTATATTACGAAAACGAGCTCATGGCCAAAAAAGCCAAGACCGGAAATTCGCTGGTGATAGTCGAATCACCCGCCAAGGCGAAGACCATCTCCAAATACCTTGGTCCTGGTTACACCGTTGAGGCGAGTGTTGGCCACGTTCGCGACCTTCCGAAGAGCAAGAAGGATTGTCCCGACGAGTACAAGGCAGAGGAGTGGGCGAAGTATGGCGTCAATGTTAACGACAATTTCAAACCTGTTTACGTGGTCCCCGAGGAAAAAAAGAAACAGGTTGCCGCGTTAAAGAAGGCCCTCAAGGGCGCTGAGAATCTCTATCTCGCGACGGACGAAGACCGCGAAGGAGAAGCGATCAGCTGGCATCTTTTTGAACTGCTGAAGCCGAAGGTGCCGGTCCATCGGTTGGTATTCAACGAGATCACGAAAGAAGCAATCCAAAATTCGCTCAGCAACGCGCGGACGATTGACGAAGGTTTGGTTCGCGCCCAAGAGACTCGCCGCATCCTCGACCGACTTTACGGCTATGAAGTCTCGCCGCTACTTTGGCGAAAAGTTCAGAAAGGTCTTTCCGCTGGAAGAGTGCAAAGTGTTGCATTGCGGTTGATTGTAGATCGCGAACGGGAGCGAATCGCTTTTCATTCGGCGACCTACTGGGACATCGTCGGTCAATTCGCTACGAAAGAGGGCAAGCCCTTCGAGGCGGGATTGGTTTCGGTGGACGGTCGCAAGGTCCCTAGCGGTCGCGACTTCGACGCTGCCACTGGACTGATCAAAGATGCCAACTTGATGTTGATGGACGAGGCCGCAGCGATCGCTCTTAATGAACGAATTCGCAGTGCGGAATTTAAAGTCACCGACATCAAGGATGAACCGTACACCCGCAAACCGGCCGCACCGTTTACAACTAGCACGCTACAGCAGGAGGCCAACCGAAAACTTGGCTTCACAGCTCGCCGAACCATGTCGGCGGCTCAATCGCTGTATCAAAACGGTTACATTACTTACATGCGTACCGATTCGACGAGTTTAGCCAACGAAGCGGTCGTAGCAGCCCGGGCTTTGGTGCTGTCCGAATACGGTGACGAATTCCTGCCGGCCACCCCGCGCGTCTACACCAAAAAGGTCAAGAACGCTCAAGAGGCTCACGAAGCGATTCGCCCCTCAACCGAGCACTTTGAGACTCCCGATTCGATCAAGGGTAAAGTTGGACCCGACGAATTCAAAATGTTCGATTTGATCTGGAAGCGAACAGTCGCCAGCCAGATGGAGAACGCTCGCGGACGACGCATTTCAATCACTTTAGAAGCAGCGGGAGCCGTCTTCCAAGTCAGCGGAAAAACGATCGATTTCCCCGGTTTTCTCCGAGCCTACGTCGAAGGATCCGATGACCCAGATGCGGATTTAGCTGACCAAGAGAAGATTCTGCCCTCGGTGGAGATTGCCGATAATGTGGACTGCAAAAACCTCGAATCGAAAAGTCACACGACACAACCGCCGGCGCGATACAGCGAAGCCTCTTTGACCAAAGCGCTCGAAGAAAGAGGCATCGGACGACCGAGTACGTACGCTTCGATTATCGATACGATCGTAGGCCGTAATTACGTCGTGAAACGTGGAAATGCACTCGTTCCGCAGTGGGTTGCCTTCTCTGTAATTCGCTTACTGGAAAGCCACCTCCCCGACTTGATCGACTACCAATTCACCGCCCAAATGGAAGACGTCCTGGACGCCATCAGTCGCCAGGAAGCAGGTCATGTCGAGTTCCTGAACACCTTCTTCTTTGGCGATGACAGTGCTGGACTGCAACAGAAAGTCGCCCAGAGCCTCGAGGATGTCGACGCCAAGGCGATGAGTCGTTTCCTGATAGGTAAGCCCGAGGATGGCGAAGAGATCTTTGTTCGCGTCGGCAAGTGGGGTCCGTTCATCGAACAGGGCGACTCCGTCCGCAAAGCGCCCATTCCCGACGAACTCGCTCCCGATGAATTGAATCTCGAGAAAGCCCTGCAGTTGCTAGAGGAAGCGGAGCAAGACGACATCCCCTTGGGTGACGATCCCGAATCCGGCAAGAAGGTCTACAAAAAGGTGGGGCGATACGGTCCGTACATCCAACTAGGTCATCGAGACGACGGGGATGAGGAGAAGCCCAAGAACGCCGGCCTGCTCAAAGGAATGGAAATTGAAGATGTAACCCTTGAAGTCGCGTTGAAGCTGCTCACGCTACCTCGCACCTTGGGCCTACATCCAGAGTCGCAGAAAGAAATCATTGCCGCGAACGGCCGCTTCGGTCCCTACGTCAAATGCGAATCAGATACGCGTTCCCTGCCAGAAGACATTTCGCCCATTGACGTCACGATCGAGAAGGCTCTCGAGCTCCTGGCCGAACCTAAAACTCGCGGTCGCGGTGCTCCCAAAGAACCTCTCAGGAAGTTTGAGATCTCGCCGGTTACCGAAAAAGAGGTCAAGCTACTCGAAGGACGTTTCGGCCCCTATGTCACCGACGGTGAATCCAACGCCTCGATCCCCAAAGGCACCGAAGTCGAAGACGTCACTTTCGAGCAAGCCTTGGAGTTGTTAGCCGAACGCGCTGCGAGGGCTCCGAAGAAGAAAACCGCCAAAAAGAAAGGCGTCAAAAAGAAGGCCGCAAAAAAGAAGGCCGCCACTGGGGAGAAAACGACAACGAAGAAAGTCAAGAAAAAGAGTGTGGCCAAAAAGAGCCCCGCGAAAAAGAAGACCGCCAAAAAAACGCCCGAATAGACGGAACTGGCCGCGTTTTTTCGATAACTCCTTGAGATCGGCCTCAAAACAGAAGAGCGGCAAATAGAATAGAACAGAGACATACTGTTCGTTCTTCAGGTTTTTGCACGTTGTCAAAAGAATGTTTCCAAGTCGTCCAGTGGTATATCGGCTGATCGCAGTTGGATGCGCTCTCATTTGCGTACTGTTGGGTAGCGTCTGGTGCGTCGGTAGCTCGCTCATTGCCCCACATCGACTCCTTGTTGGCGAGTTACCAGCGGATCTGCTCGGCGAAACCATAACTCTCGCCAGCGAGTCCGGCGCCACGATTGTTGGCTGGCACGTGCCCGCTGACCAAAGAGACCGCAACCAAGGCAAAGGCGTTATCGTACTCGTTCATCCAATTCGCGGCTCGCGATTGTCGATGCTAGCCCGGATTATTCATGAGTAGAACTTAGCTCA
>JBLHLE010000783.1:0-4396 GCA_047620805.1 Pirellulaceae bacterium | reverse complement strand
TCGATTTGCTCCGAACGAGACGCTAGAACAGGAGGCCAGCGAGCTGGCTAATCGTCTCGCCAATGCCCCAGTTCGCACTTGGCGAAATCGTCGAGGCGACGTGCTGGGACGAGGTCGGATGACGAACTTCCAGAATGGCAAAGTAGTAGTTACACAAGACAGCGGCGAATTGGTCCAAGTCTTTTATAACGAGCTGAGTGATGACGACACCTGTTTCGTCGCAGCGTACTGGGGACTTCCCTCGGAATGCGTATTGAGCGACGCAAGTTTCGTGGCCCGCAGTTGGCAACCGTCGACTTTCACTTGGAAGGCGACCGCCGCTTGCCACAAGCCACTCTACTTCGACCAAGTCCAGGTTGAGCGATACGGGCATTCGATGGGGCCGATCATTCAGCCAATTTATTCGGGTGCTCACTTCTTCACGGACGTTGCACTTCTGCCCTACAACATGGGCATCCATCCAATCAACGAATGCCAATATCCGTTGGGTTACTACCGAGCGGGCAACTGTGCCCCATGGTTACTCCCACCAGTTCCCATCAGCCTTCGCGGTGCTTTACTCGAAGCTGGCGTGTGGACCGGTCTCCCATTCATCATCCCCTAAAGAATCAACTTCGATTTCGGGAGCGATTGGTAAGCAAGAACGGCAAGGAAAATTCCTTGCCGTTCTTCATTTCTTGCATCGGTATTGTATCTCTTGCGGACCTTGCTGAATTCGATGGACGAGGATGGAGGTTTCGTCACTAGCTGTGCAGCAACGCCGTGTGTGCGAGACGATATTGCAGCGCGAGTTGCGCTGCTATCAGCGTTCTCAACTATTCCATTCCAGCGCAACGGCCTTGGCCGCATTGCGGCAAACCACAGCCTTGCTGTGGAATCGGCCCAGCCATTGGCAGTTGTCGACTGCTGCCACTGGTGTGAGCTGCAGGAATGCTAAATCGTTTCTCCACCTTTTCACTCTCACAACCGGGGCATTGTGGAGCTTCGCTTCCCATCAACAACAACTCAAAGTCATCGTTGCACTTGCTGCAAGTGTATTCATAAATCGGCATGGTTTTGAACTCGGGTTTGACTTTCGACGATGGAAGAACGCTCTATGGTAACCCGTTGGACGCAATTTGCAAAAGGTAGAATGCCCGAAAAGGGGGAAAGTTGGCGGTAGTTTCGACTCGCCGAGAATTCTAGTTTTCGAGGGCGCGATGGACGACGTTTGCCGGCACGCCGATGTCCAGAACAGCTACATCGCCGAGGTAAGGGGCGGCCGCTGGGTTCTCAAAACCAATCTTTCTGGCAACAAACGTGGCGGTCGTGTCGGCGCGAAACGTCGGATCGGCGGCTTGGCCTGTATCGCAGTCCAGGCCGCTGGGTAAATCGATGGCGAAACGCCTGCAATCCCGACTGTTGCTCCAACGGATAACAGCATCTAGCGGCGGCCGCGGCGCTCCGGCAGTCCCAGTTCCCAACATGGCATCGACTAACCACTCCGCCGCTGCGCAGTGATGGTCGAGCCAGGTGGCGATACCATCGTCTGCTCCACGATCACTTCCGGCCTCGGCAGCCGTCTCCTCGTAGCAAATAATTGGCAGCCCGCATTCAACGGCCACTTGGTAGTTGGCAAGCGCATCTCCTTGAAGCGATTCGGGAGCCGCCAACATGACGATCAACACCTGGTGGCCGCGAATGGCCAAGTGACGCGCAATCACATAGCCGTCACCACCGTTGTTACCTTTGCCACACAAGATGGCGATGAGTCCGCTAGGTTGCCGCGTGCAAAGCAAATCGACGCAACCGCGGCCAGCGTTCTCCATTAACACCAACCCCGTGAACCCAAATTCCTCCATCGCCACCCGATCGACGTTGCGAACCTGTGTTCTCGTCAGTGCAGGCATTGACATGAGCTTGGCCAATAATCAAAGGACACAGTAGCAGGCAAAGGACACAGTAGCAGGCAAAGGACACAGTAGCAGGCAAAGGACACAGTAGCAGGCAAAGGACACAGTAGCAGGCAAAGGACACAGTATCAGTCACTTTGCGGTGGTGTTTCATGTTCAATCTGCTTGACCTTCATGGCGCGTCGCAGGGGCTCGATCCGTAGCACGACTTCGCCGTTTTGAAAGAGGCGAACCGTTCCATTGGATTCACTAACGACGATAGCGATTGCGTTGGTGACCTTACTAATTGCTGCCCCGGCCCAATGGCGAGCACCAAACCCCTTCGATGTGGTAATCTGGGCATGAGAAGCATCTACCAGTTGGCAGCATCGTTCGACAACACCGTCCGAGGAGACGATGGTAGCCCCGTCGAGCATGGCAACTTCTTTAATGGCCTCACGAACGCGGCCATCTGACAAGTCTCGCTCTTTCCGTTGGTATCCCTTCACGGGATCAAAGCCTGCGGGATGGCAGTGAGTCAGTACTTTGCGCGTATCGCCAATGACGAACATCGTGCCAACCGGTTTTCCCTCGCGGCCTTCGCGTCCAATATCGATGGCCAGATCGACCAGCACCTTAAGGGTGTCGAGTGGAACACTGGTGCCGAGCTGTCGCAAATCACGCGATGTCAGGCGTCCGAGGTGTTCATCGAGGTGGATGTAACTGATCGAGTCGATCTTATCGGGGTCAAAGGTGCTGTAGACGGCGACAATCTCCGCGCCGTGAGGCAGAATCTCCTGAGCCACACTTTCCAACAGGGTTTGGGTCAATTTATCGACGACGGGCGAGGATTCCATATCGAGCACGATTGGGTGCAAGCCATGTTCCTTGGCTCCCTCCAACTCCTCCGCTGTGTCGGCGGCGACCAACAATTTCTGTTCGCCAGCGAGTTCCTTCAATTTTTCCCAATCCGTGCTACCTTCCAGTACAACAAGCAAACCGTCAGCTTCTCCCTTCTCGCCGAGTTCGACAGCGAGGCCAAAGAGGGCGGCGAACTGCTTGTTGAACTTTTGCTTCTTCATGCAAACCTGACTGGCGAGATTCGAAGCAGGCAAAGAATCGGCGCTGCTTCAGAGGTGTGTCGTTGGGGACGGTGCGCGGATCTGCATCGTAAAGGGTTTTGCGGTTTGAAGCAATCGTGTTTGTCCAATGCCGCCATCAATTACCGCGTCAAGCCTTTACGCTGAGCAACTTCCTGCAATCGCCTTCCGCCGTCGCCCGGTTGCTTGCCAAACACCATTTGGTCGTACAACACGAGTGCGTGAAGAGCATGTCCCTGGGGTCCGATCTCCCATTTGTGCCCCCTGTTTCTCCATAGTGTATACGTCAGATACTCGACCGCACGCACGATCCGCGGGTCCTGCAGCTGGTCTTGCGGGAGCGAGCAAAGGAGCCATTCGAGGATGTGGCCAGTCGTCTGAATTCGCCGATCGATTTCTCGCTCAGCCTCGCGCCCTTCAAACCACTTGGTACTGAAACTGCCGTCCCGGTTCTGTAATTTAAACGCGTAGTTGTGATACGCGTTGACGAAATCTCGGGCGCGACGCCACTGGCCCGTCATGGGTTTCCCCTCTTTCCCCCGCTTTTTGACCGCGTATGTGAACCCCATCATGCGATGCGTCCCCCCGCAGGCGGCCCCAATGACCTTTTGAGCTAACTCTTCGCGAATCAACTTCTCAAAATCCCAATACCCACCGTCGTCGCTTCTCCAGGAAGCGTCCGTGTCCAAGTAGTGAACTAATCCAATCAACTTGAATGTCAACTCCGTCTTTTCTCGACATCCCTTTTGCTCGAAAGCAACCAAGTCTTTTACCGTCAGATCTCGTCCCTCAATCTTCATCGGATAGTCCAAGCGGACTCTTGATTGTGCAAGCATCGCCAACAACTGCCCTTCGTGACCCTGATAGCCAGGGCCAAGCGGCATACTCATTCTGCCAGCTCCGTCGAACTTAAATAGCTTCATTCCACGACACGGCTGGTTCCATGTTAACCAACCAATTGCGTTCACCTGTTCGCCATTGACGATAACATTTGTATCGACGCCAAAAGCGATCAGCGAATGCATGACGCCCCATGGGCTGCGCGTTTTGGTGTCTTCTGGGCGGGCATAGTAATAGGCCAAGCAAGTTTCGATGTCCTCGTGCATGACTCGCATTTCAGCTGAAAGCTGAATCGGCCGCACGGACTGATTGGGTTCGGGTAGCTCGACCGGCATCTCGCCGATACTCGACGCAACATCAGTCGAATTTGCGTCATCGGAAGCAACGTCATCGGAATTAGAGCCCTGGGAATTAGGGGCGATGGTCTGGGCAGTCGCAGAATCGCTAGTCGATTCGACATCGACATCGACATCGACATCGACATTGTCATTGTCATTGTCATTGTCAACAGGCCTGTAGTTGATGCCTGTACGCGCGGGCTCAACTTCGCTCAACCGCGGGTCCTCTACCATATTGGCGGTCAAC
>JBLHLE010000782.1:0-4405 GCA_047620805.1 Pirellulaceae bacterium | reverse complement strand
GCGAGAGTTCGCTTGGTAACGTGATCAGCAGCCCGCTGATCTCGGAGATTCTCGATGGCCTTAATTTCAACCCCTACAACTTCTTCACTACGGGCAACGGAAAGGGCGACGACTTTGACGGTCTCGGAGGCGGCGAGGCCTTCATTGGTAGCGTTGTCGTGGCGAACGAAATTGAGCACCTTGTTGGAGGTGGTGGTACTAATAACTTTGTCTTCCACAATGGCGCTAAGATTCAGGGGACAATTTCGGCGAAGGGCAATGTAGTTCTCGATTATTCGGACTACGCCGCGTTCAAGGAAACACAGTTTGTCGACCTCAAAGAGGCGGTGCCAGGAGGAGAATTCAAGCTGACAGTGACAAAGCGAGATGGAACGTCGCTAAACACTGGGTTGATCTCGATTCCGGATGATGGAACTGGCGAAGTTAACCGAAGTCAACTTGCCACGGATATCGAAACCGAGCTCAGAGTAATTCTGGCCGGCGACTTGGATGATGTGGAATCCAATTCGAAATCCTTCGGTAGTTACACCGTGACTTTTGCGGCAGGCTTTGACTTCGCGAGACTTGAGATTTCCGACGAGGCGCTGCTGGATTCCAGTAATGCCGCAGTCAGTCCCGAAGTTGGTACGTTGGCGAATGGTGGTGACGGCGTCTCCGTCGATGCCAGCGCCAAAGATCTCATCGTCGTACCCGCAGTCAATATCCCCCTTCTGGGAACGCTCCCCAATGTCAATTGGAAGTTTGGAAGTGCTCAGGGGGTACTTGGCTACCGCTTCGGAGGTTTAGGAGGGGCCTTGGGAGAAATTGATTCCGTTGGCGAATTCTTTGGCGATTTCGCCGTAACCAATATGGCCGGAGTTGTTGGTTCACCGGGGGCCGACATGCTGACCGGGAATCGTGGAAACAACGTATTCGATCTCAGCGCTGGCGGAAACGATATCGTCTCAGGTGGCTTTGGCTCCGATCTCGTCACGTATCGAAATGCTGCCGAAAACAACTCGCTGACGGTCGATCTTTGGGTCCCTTCGGTCGGCACCAAACAGAACGGCTATTATGCCGTAAACACAATCCAGATCGTCGACCTCGCCCGCGCTACGGGTGGAACATTCAAGTTGACAGCCAGAGAACCAACCGCGTTGTTCGATGTCACCGTGGCGGGGAAGTTCAACGAAATCGTAACGGGCGATATTACGTTTTCGCCTGCTGACCCAGCAGCGACGGCCCAAGCAATCCAGGACGGCCTGAATAACGCCAGCGTGCACGACTTCGTTACGACGGTTACCGTTACTCCCGGCGCGGAGCCAAATACATTCGAGGTGACTTTCGCAGGCGCGGATACCGACAATCTGTTCGTTACAGAGATGTCCCTTGATGCGGCGAAGCTGACGTTCGACGATCCCGCCTTCGCGGACCAGCGAGCGTATTTTAAGAGCAGCACCACCAGTGGAGCCGCTGGAGTAAACAATTCCGTCTTGCTGAATCTGAGCGGAGCACCGGGGCCTGGCGAATCGTGGACTCTGAGCCTAGAAGATTCACTCACCGGAGATACGGTCACGTACGGCACGGAGGGCACGGTGGTTGCTGGTACTACAGCCATCGCTGTTCGACTTAAGGGAGAATCGACACAAGGGGAAGATTGGACCGCGACACTATTCAACGCGATGGGGATGGAAATCGTCTCCGTAACGCATCCAGTGGTTTCGGTGGCAGGGCAACCAGAGAGTTTGAGCGAATTGGCCGAGGCACTCGCGTCCGCATTGACGACCGCATTGACTAACGCTTCCGTCTCGGGGTACATCATTGGTCCTAGCGGTGATTCGCTGGTGGCGACTAATGCCGATGGCGTCCCCTTCGCGCTCAGTGTCGTAGCCACCGGTGCGGGAGTCGACGAAGTTGCGAACGTCGGCTTTGATGCCATCGAACTCACTCAAACTCCCCTGCTCGATGACGTATGGACACTGAGTATCAATGGAACCAGTGGCACTCCCATCGCGACGGCAGAGCACATAGTTACCGCCGCGAGCAGTGACGCGCCGGTTCAACCACAGGACATTGCGGCGATTGCCGCGGCGCTAAAAGTAGCCCTCGAAGGCGTGTTGCAGAATCAGAACGTCGCCGATTACGTGGTCAGTACTGTTGGGGATCCGATCGATGCGATTGTGGTGACCAATGTTGCTGGTACGCAGTTCAACTTGGATCTTACAGTCGATACTCCGGGCGGCGAAGCAGCCGCAGCAGCCACCGCTCGAACTTTGTCTCTTTCTGGCAATCGGACCATCGGCGAGACCTGGAGTCTTCGCGTGTTAGACGACAGTGACGTGGAAATTGGTGTGGGGCAATACGTCATCGCGGAAGATAGCAGTGCGACAGGGCAACCGGTGGGGGTTGCCGTAGTTGCAGCAGAGTTGTTGGGTAGTATCGATGCGAGCCTCGCAGCTCAGAACGACGTTCTTGTCAGCCGCACAGACGAAACGTTCACGGCATTGAGTCGAAGTGGCAACCAATTAACATTTGAGCTTCAAATAGCGGATGTTGTCGTCGACACGGCAACTCAGACCTTCGCGACGGGGACAACAATCACTTGGGTTCCCGAGATTGGCGACGAGTTCACGGTAACGCTTTTGGGCAGCGATGGAAATGAGGTAACTCAGTTCACGCATCCAGTGGCGGACGCGGGCGGCGGTGTGGCCACAAGCGAAGCTGTCGTAATTTCTGCTCTGGAGGCCGGCTTGCGGAGCAATGTGATTGGGTTGGGGCTGACGGGATTTGAGTTCTTTTCTACTGCCGACACGTTGTTCGCCAGCAGCCCGGCAAGTTCCGCCTTAACGATGCTAACCCGGACCAGCGGAGGCAATTTGCTCGCCGGTACTAGCAGCAATGCTCACCAGTTGAAAGGTACCCCTGTGGAGGGTGATGATTGGCGAGTACGCGTTGTGGACGCGGCCGATACGCTGATTGCATCTGGAGAATTCACCGTTCTATCGGACAGCAACGGACAACTCGATTCGCTGGAAACCATCGCGGAAAAGCTCGTCTTGGCACTCCACGATGACCTGGCAGATTCAAATCTAGATTACCATTTCCAAGCGGATGGCGGTCATCTCGTGGTTGTTAATCGAGTCGGCGATGTCTCGCGACTAGAAGTCTCGTTTACGGCCACCGAGACGGAGTCTTCCCCGAGTGGCAACGTCGAGGTAGATGGGTTCGTTCTTGTCGTTCCGGCAGCAACGGGAGACACGTGGACAGTAAACCTGCAAGACGGCAGCAACACAACCCTGGCAACGGGGACCCGGACAGTGGTGGACGTTGCCGGAGCTCCCGAGCTTCTTGCTGATGTTGCGATACAGCTTGCGCAGAGTCTTGCCGCTGACGCGATAGTCAACGGCCTATCCGGATTCGTCATCGGCAGCGATGGCGACCGCGTTATAGTCACAGGTGTCGATGGCGCTGCCTTTTCTCTGGAGTTGTCGGTGGTCGACGCCTCGGGCTCGGCGCTGGCAACGACAGCGGAGTTGACCGCCGCCGCTATCGCTGCCGGTATTAATGGTTCACCAGGGGAAGGGTATGTGGCTCACGCTAAAGGCCACGAGGTCGTTATCGCGCGAGCCGACGGTCGTCCGTTTGCCGGGACTATCGCGGCCGACAACGGGGTTCCTCTTTTCGCCACGGTCGATAACACTACCGCCAGTACACGTTTCGTTCAACTCGGTGGTACGGCTGTTGACATGGAAATGTGGTCTGTGGATCTAACGGATGATACCGGGCAGACGTTACAAACCGCTAGTTATGCGATCCCGAACACGACGACGACACTGAATGACTTGGCGCTAGCGCTGGCTGCTGACATAAACGCAAACGCTGCGGCTGAATTCAGGGCTCTAGTTTCTGGCGCTACCCTGCTCATCGCGCATGTCGGTGGTGATGTCTTTGATGTCGTGGCGACGCCGCCCTCAGGCCAAACAGCGGAGGTACGCGACTATGTGATTTCTGTGAATGCGGACGGTGGAGTATTCTCGCTGATCTTGGATACGGAGAGCACTTCTCCTCTGGCATTTGATGTTCCGCCGGCCGCCCTCACTTCGGCTTTGGTCAATACACCGAATTTAACCGACGGAGATGTCAAGGTTGTTGCTGGACCGACCGTTGGAACTTGGTACGTCGATTTCGCCAACGGACTGCCAAGTAACTTTACGGTCAATACATCGGTCGACGTTAGTAATCTTGATGGGACAACCATCATAGCGAGCCAAGGATTAGTCCGAGAGAATCCCGGTGGCGACACTGTTGGTCTTTCGAGTATTGAGAGTATGCAAGGAACTCAATCCGACGATCTGCTAATTGGCAACGCGAAATCAAACACCTTCGTGTATACCACAGAGGTTTACACCCCCTGGGGGCACGATGT
>JBLHLE010000781.1:0-4411 GCA_047620805.1 Pirellulaceae bacterium | reverse complement strand
CGACCTCTTTGCCGAGTGATTTTTCGTAGACCAGTGTATTCAACATGTCTTGATCTACGACCTGGTACCGAATGATTTCGTAGATACTCTTGTTGGAAACTGTCGAGAGTTTTCCCTCTGCGACGAGGCCAGGGATGGCTGCGCCGATTTCTGCGTCAGCGACGGTGGCCGCAATGTCCTTATTGGCTTGCAGAGCGCCAATGTACGGGAAACCTAGAGTACCGACGGCCAGCATGCCGATACCGCTGATCGCGTTAAGTGTCAAAGCACCCCCCTTCGGGCATTGCTCGGCAACAACACCGAGCATCGTGGGCCAGAAGAAAGTTTTGCCGAAACCGTAGAGTGTTGCGGCGATCAAAATTGCCATGCCGGATGCGAAGGACAGATAATAGAGTCCTCCGATGGCGAGGGCCGAACTGATGCACAGCAATCCTAATGGCGAAAGTGAGTGAATGATGGGGCCCGCGAAAAATCGCAGGATCATCATAATCAGCGAAGTGTAGACCAGCACCCAACCAGGGTGGAACTCGTTCGTCTTAGCGACCGACTCCATGATACCTGTAATCCAGCCGTCGGTTCCGATCTCGGTCGTCGCCAGAGGCATCATGATCAACACGAGAACGAACATTAGCGGGCGGCCGAGAGAGCGCGTGTATGCTCCAAATGCCAGGGCAATCGCGGCGCCTATCGCGCAGAACAAACCTTTCGCTCCCAGCGTGAGTCCGAATGCCGGATCGTTGCCGTTGCACAGTCCAGGTATGCCGCTGAAGAAGTCGATCAGTTGTAATGCAACGAGAACGCCGACTACCAATGCGCCAAGAAATCCGAACTCAGACAACATCTCTCGATAGGTAACCCCAGACGAAACGCGTTCGCTTTCGGGGAACTTTCTGGGAAGTAATACGATGAAATAGGCGATTGCCGGAATCGCGATCATGCCAACTTTGACACACCATGGCACGTCGTCGATAAAGATTGTGATAATACCAGCGATCACCAAACCACCTGGCCAGCCAGCGTGCAGGATATTCAACCACTTGGTTTTTTCTTTACTAAACATCGTGGCGACTACTGGGTTGATAAAGGCTTCCACGGTTCCATTGCCAAGAGCGAGAATCAAGCTGCCCCAGTAGAGAAGGTTGTAACCAAGTTGTCTGTCTTCGACGAAAAACGCCGACACGCCCATGATGGCCCAGATGATGTGTCCGAGGAATGCGAAATACATCGACGTCTTGTAGCCAATCTTATCGATGAACAAGCTAAAGCCAATGATGCTCACAGCGAACGGCCAGATGCCAATACCTGCGAGTCGTCCGGCTTCGGCTGGGTCCAAGTCGAACCATTCGGGACTAGCCCAAGTGTTGATCAAGAACAGTCTGCCTACGAAACCAAATGCTGTCGTGATCAGTGCGAGAAAGCACCCCCAAAACAGGATCTTGTCATTACTATCATTCTTACTTTCGCTCATTGAAACTCCTACCTAATGTATGGATTATTGGGTTAGCCCAATCTAAGAACTTGCTTGGGGCACGTGGTTGGTAAAAACAAGCTGTCGAGTATACCGAGTGGTGACGGGAAGTAAACATTTTGACGGCAGGGATTTGAGCCAATTTTTAGAACGGCGTTCAGGAGAGCATCAAATTCGGCCGTTCCGCAAAACTCTGCGCAGTTGTTGCCTCGGGAGTAATCAGCTGCAATTAGAAGGTTGGCGGTTGATGTGAAAGCCGGGGGCAATCAGCCCTTGTCGCTCATCTTTATGGTAATAAACTCCTGCTGGGACTCGACTTGCAGTCCCCCAGGGAAGAATTGTCTGGGACTGTCGGATTTTGCCAGCTCAGCAAGGTTTTCCCAGTGAGATTGAGTCATCGCTTGCTGAGGCCAGTTTTGCAGCTGCCACATCGCTCGGAAGAACTCGCGAACGAGCATTGGAGGGGCTTGTGCCAGGGGTGAACGGGAGAGTCGGAGTTGCGTCGGAGACGAATCGACTAGCGCTTGCTTAGTAATGACGGCCACATGGGTTTCAATAAATTGTTGTGCTTCGCACGCGGTCGCACCGAGGCGGAGGATTGCCTCGCGGGCTTGAGGGTTGAAGGATTCCTCTATCGCTGGGAGGAGTTGGTGTCGGATTCGGTTTCTCGTGTACTTGGGGTCGATGTTGCTGGCGTCTGTGCAGTACATCTGTCCTCTATTCTGCAGATACGCGACAATCTCGGCACGGGTCATATCCAATAGAGGCCGAATCACCGAAGCGGCGTGGCTGAGCCGTCGAATTCTAGGAATGCCCGCCAAGCCAGCGAGGCCGGTCCCGCGAATTATACGGTGTAGTATCGTCTCGACCTGGTCGTCGGCGGTGTGAGCCAAAGCGACGTATCGAGCGCCGCAACGATCTGCTGTCTGTCGAAAAAACGCATATCTTGCATTGCGAAGCGACTCTTCGTCACTGCTGAGCGGCAGATTGTCAGCCGTTCCAATTTCCGCCGTCAATCCGAGTTGGTTTGACAGTGTCCGCACGAATTCGGCGTCTATTTCCGCCGCTTGGCCTCGGAGTTGGTGGTTGAAATGAGTGACAATGAGCCGTCCCTGGGCATCGGCTGGACGGATATTGCAGAGGGCCGTCAACATCGCGACACTATCTGCGCCGCCTGAAACGCCGATTAGAGCCGTCACATCCCAGGCGCCACTGGGCCATTTGGCGTGCACATGTTGTTCGAATGGGTGGAGACTCATAAACAAGCTTTTGCGTTGTTTGTTGGGAAGTGTCGATTCTTGCGACGTTTCTTATGGGCTAGGAAGGTCATCAACTGGCCCAATTTGTTGTGAGAAGCTCAAATGTGGAGCCAATCCGACACCTCCTGCATCGATTTGACGGCGGGCGGTCAACTATCATAGTACCGGTATCATAGCACCGGTATGATAGCACCGGCTAACATCATACTGCTGAGTTACAGGCTTGCGAACCAACACGTCAAACGGCTGGCTCGAGACTCGTCGCAACCCGTTTGTATTAGCCGGATTAAAATCGCAGCTCGGTGCGTCTGTAGTTGCTTTGGCGGCTCACTCTGGTAACATATTGTCCAGTGTCGATTAGGCGTTCGATGTTCAATGGACGTTTTCGAAGCACTCCCTCAACAGACTTGAGGGTAGTAGTTACGTACAATAATTGATGATTTGACAAGCAGAGCGCGGTTTGAAGGCAAATCGCCGAGGTTTGGTTTTTCACGTTGTTGATGAATTCATGGGCCGCGACGCAAGTTGGATTTGGCGACGACTTTGATGGCAGCTAACAGGCTTGAAGTAATACGGGCTTTGTAACTGCACAGAAGTCAACAGAATAAATTCGCCGACCACTTTATCGCGTCCTGACATAATCAATCCCATCCAACGGGAGTTAGATAGAGCGAATGAATTTGCTGCTCTTCCTAATTCGCTGGCTTTTTGGCGGCGGCGTCCTACGGCACTTACCCGTTGCCATTCGGCATGACGGTACCACAACGTCTGATGATCGGAATTTCGATCGTTTATACGTGCGGCGGTTGGGCATTTCGAGTTGGATGAATTGGTTGTTTTCACAGTGTATTGATGATTTTGGAAGTATTGATGATTTTGGAATGGATGATCAAGTTCCTCGACGACGCCGCGTGACTTCCAGAGCGAGGAAGTGGCCGCGACCTTCGGTGGACTTGTCGGCATCAACCGACGAGACTAGTAGTGACTCCTCTCACACCAATACACTGACGAAGACTTCGATGCCCGATCGGCGGTAAATAACTCCGTCGATCACGAATTCGCAACGATAGGCGCGAGCGGCCTTTAAAGTCGCTAGTGCTGAGCCGGCCGACCGCTCTCCATATAGCATCGAAGGAACGACTCGTGGATTATTTGTGGTACGCTCTTTCGGCCATCATCGGCCTGGGTATTGGCGTCGCGATCATTAAGTTTCTCGATAAGCAGCGCAAGAGCGATGCGCATTCTGAGGCTCAAAAAATCCTCAAAGATGCGGAACGCGAAGCGGCGAATTTGATTCGCGAATCGGAATTGGAAGCGAAAGAAAAGAGTCTTCAAGAAAAGACGCGTATCGAAGCGGAGTTGAGCAAGACCCGCGACGAACTACGGGCACGCGAACGCGGTCTCGATAAACGACAAGAGGCGATTGAGCAGCAAGGCGAGGACGTTCGCAAGCAAGAACGCATCGTTGAGACGAATCAACGAAAGTTAGTCGAGCGGCTGGAAGAAACTAAAGTTCAAGAATCTGAATTCACCAGGCTCATAGATCGGCAACGCAGCAAGTTGCACGAATTGAGCGGAATGAACAAAGAAGAAGCTGAACGCCGCTTGTTAACGATCGTCGAAAAGGATCTCGAACAAGAGATCGGCGCGTTGATTCTCAAGCACGAAAAAGTTGTCGCGGAAC
>JBLHLE010000780.1:0-4421 GCA_047620805.1 Pirellulaceae bacterium | reverse complement strand
AATTACTCGAGAAACAACGGGCGTTGCTGATCGAGAAAGACACCGAGCTTGCAGGCAAAGACACCGAGCTTGCAGGCAAAGACACCAAGCTTGCAGGCAAAGACACCGAGCTTGCAGGCAAAGACACCGAGCTTGCAGGCAAAGACACCGAGCTTGCAGACAAAGACACCGAGCTAGTAGACAAAGACACCGAGCTTGCAGTTCAAGGCGATGTCATCAAGCAACTCGAACAGCAAAACCTGGACTGGGAGCTGGCCTACAACAAACTCTGGCGAGAGCGGTTCGAGACGCGCCATCAACTGCAGGAAACCCTTGGCGCGGGTGGTCGCTAGGCGAGTTGTTTTCTGTTGTTTCAATTCATACCGCAAGGTAGAATGCCGTTATGGACACGCAACCACAACAACTCCTCAACGCCGCTCTCGCATTATCGGAAACAGATCGTGCAAGTCTTGCCGCGGTGCTCATTCGTAGTCTAGACGCGGCCGCCGACCCAGCTGCCGATAGTGCCTGGGCGTCGGAAATCGAGCGTCGCATTCGATCCATTGATGACGGTTCGGCCGAGTTGGAATCATGGGACAGTGTGATGGACAAGATGCGCGATCGTCGTGATGCATGAACTGCCGTTTTGGTTTCATCAAGATGCGAGTGCGGAGGTTCTGATCGCGCACAATCGTTACTTCGAAGTTGCGGCGAAATTGGCGGAGGATTTCCAAAACGAACTTGAACGCTCGCGGCTGGCAATCGCCCGCAGCGGAAATACGTGGCCCGCCTATTTGCTTGGTACACGCGGATTTCTGATGAAGAGGTTTCCATACTTCATTGTCTATCGCCTGACCGATTCCCGAATTGAAATCATCGCCCTCGCACACGAACGGCAACGTCCAGGGTACTGGTCCGATCGCACTTGATGCGATTCCCCGCCTAATCGAAAATTTGGCCCGAGTTCAGCCCCTAATATTGCGCAGCACTATCGGTCTGTAGACTTCACCTAACCGCATGACTCTGCCAGAACGCAATTTGCGTTTCACAAACTTTGTCGTCGGTCTTGCTTCTATGGAAGAAAGGGCGGAAGAAAGGGGAGCAGTTACGCCGGCGAGCGTGGAGCCATAGTCAATCCGACTTAAAAAGCCCCGCCGTTTGGCGGGGCTCTTTTTGATTCTGTGTTTATTTGCAATCGAAAATCGACTTAGTTTTTGCAGGTTTCTTTGACTGCTTCGCTTTGACGCGATTCCGCTAGTTGGGTGTTCAGTTCCAGTCGAATCGTGACGCTCCAGCGGCCATCGGCGTCCGCTCGAACAAACCAGTGTGGCTGAACCACAACCGATTGATGAATCAACTCAAAACCGCCTTCGGATTGGCTCACCGCTGCCACCGGGAAAGCCCAGATTGAACTCGGTTGGCTGAGCTGCAAACCAACGTCAACACCGAGCCACTCGTCTACGGTGTGCAAGTCTTGCACGTCGTGCAAGTCCAGTTGCTGTCCGAGTTGACCGAGCCGCTCTTCGCCGCGATAGAAGTAACGGTCGTCGGCTCCGGAGGGAAGCCCTGCCAGATTGAATTCGACGCCGAAGTGGAACGAGCGATCCTGCGGCAGGCCTTCCAAAAGATAAGCGATTTCTAACGCCGCACTACCAGCTTCTACGGTAATACCCTTCGTCATCTTGATCGGCACTCCGAAAGCATTACCTTCGCGGGTCAACTGAACCTGAATACGATCGGGGTTCTTGCGAAGTCGAGTCGCAAAAGTTCCCATCGCAAAATCGCCGCGTTCTTCCGCTTTGCCGCTGAAGACACTTTCCAGATTCGCGTCCTCGTCGTAGAAGTGGTCAACCAGGCAATTGCGGGGGAATCGATCGTATTGCACGCGCTGATCCAAACCCTCCTGCTTGAACACGACTCGGTCGTGAATGCTTGCGACGTCACCATCGGCCTGCGACGGACCAGCTAAAACCTTGCGGTGATAACTCTCTGGCTGACGAGTCAGCGACGCTTGAACATTGTGGCAAATCGAACGAATATCCAGTTCGTACAAATGACCACCCTGGGCGGGCGAGATTAACGAAATCAGTTTGTCGTTGGTCAACCGAATCTCTTGTCGACCGTCAAAATTGTAATCGTCGGCTGTAGCATCGACCCACGGAGCAACTCGACCAACTGCTTGGTCCAACAAGTTGTCAGCTGCGATCAAGTGGTTAAAAACTGCGTTGCGGAGGTGGGGCAGATAAATTCCGCCGAACGCTCCATGCCAGTAGCTACAGTTACATTGAGCTCGATACAGTTCGCGAACCGCAAAATCGAATTGCTCGCCGGTATGTCCTTCATGTCGAAGTTGCTCGATGCGACGGCTAACCATCATCATTCGCGAATACATCTCATCCGATTCGGGATACTTGATCTTGAAGTTCCGCCAATATCCGCCGCGAACGAATTTTTTGATGCTTGGCCAACGATCGTCGTTCTCGAAATCGTGCGTCACTTGTTCGTATTCGATCTGCTGACCAACTGGCAATGCCCACTCCGTCATTTCGCGATAACTGCCGTCCGGAAGATAGATTTTGCCGACCGGAGAGGTATTCTCAACTGCGTCACTTAAGGTCGTGGTGTCTAGCCAGTCGCTGTTTTCAGAAAGCAAGTCGAAAACGCGTCGTAGCCAACCGTCTTCGTAGACGTGCTTTTTCGTATCGGGCCAGGTACCGAATTTCTCTCCGTCATCGCCGAATACAACAACGGCTCCAGGGTGTCGCTCGTCGATCTCGCGCAAGTAGTCGATAGTCTTTTTTGGCTCCGCAAACGGAATCAAGTAACGCAGTTGCTCGCTACCTGGGAAGACACGCAATAGATTGCCGTCGTCTTCGGTCACGTAATGACCAAACAATTCTTCGCCGGTCAGGCCAGCGTTCTTGAAGTGAAAATCGTCGAGCAACGTGTATTGAATGCCTGCATTGCAAAGGTCGCTCGTAAAGGACTGCTCCCAAACTCGCTCCGGCATCCACATACCGTTGACCTTGCCGCCGAGTCGATTTTCCAACCATTCGGTGAAGCTGGTAATCTGCCCAACTCGATCGCGGCTGGGAATCATCGCCAAAATCGGCTCGTAAAATGCACCGCCAATTATCTCGACGCGACCCGCTTGAACCAACGCTGCCAAGCGATCGAGGTATTCCGGATGGTGTTCATCCATCCATTCCACCAAAGGTCCGCTGGTGTGCAACGAAATCTTTAGATCGGAATATGGCTCGAAGACATCGAGGAACGGCAAATAGCTGTCCTGGTATGCCTGTTCAAAGACTCCCCCAAAGTTACCGATGGGTTGATGATTGTGAAGGACGAGGCAAAAGCGAGTTTTTTGTGTCATGTATCTACTGCCGAAATAAAGAACCTATTGAGCTGACTTGGTCCTGCTTTTGATGGGAATCCCCACCAGGGAAGCTCGTTGGTCAATTCATCGTCAAGGTCTTCCAGAGTTAGCTAGTTTTTCCATCCGGAATATCTTCTCAAATCTACTACTTGCCCCGCTAGGTCAATCCACCGTTACAACCGGATTAAAATCACCGATAGAGCAAATCACCTTTATAGCAAAGCATTGCAGCTGAGCTCATATTTGCAGCTGAGTGGCGGCCTGCTCGGGAGCGACTGGATTGATGTAATAGTCTGTCCCAAACTCAAAACCGGCAAGACGATTTAACCGCGGAAAGACCTCAATGTGCCAGTGATAGTATCGATCGTCATAACAGTCAAAGGGTGCCGTGTGAATCATGTAGTTATAGGAGGGAAAATTCAGTAATTCCTCCAGACGAATTACTACATTCCGCAACAATCCCGCTGCCTCCCCAAGCAACGCAGAACTCGCAGATTGGAAATGAGCACTGTGACACTTGGGCGAAATCAAAACTTGATACGGCAAACGACTGGCAAACGGACAGTAGACAACGAAGTTCTGCGACTGCGCAATCACGCGACGCCCATCCTCTAACTCCGCCCTGATCAACGAACACATCAAACATTGCCGATGATCCTGAACGTGCTGAACGCATCGTTCCGTGATTCGGCGAATTCGATCGGGAACGACGGGCATTGCCACAATCTGGCTGTGAGTGTGCTGGATTGAGGCTCCGGCTTGGGGACCAACATTCTTAAATACTTGCGCGTACTTTGAACCGTTATTAACGTGAACTTGCAGCCGATCGCGATAGGCTAGAAAGGTGCGATGGAATTCGTCTTCGCTGAGTTCCGAAATTGACACGACATGCCGCGGGCTCTCTATGACAACTTCATGGCTACCTTCTCCAGCTTGGGAACGAAACAAATTATGATCGATCCGTTCCGAGGTATCGCTACTGCCCGCCGGGGAAGTTTCAACTGCCGGATAGAGGTTCGGGACGACGCGCAATTGCCAATTCACGTCGTCGTTGGTTGGTTCC
>JBLHLE010000779.1:0-4422 GCA_047620805.1 Pirellulaceae bacterium | reverse complement strand
CCTTCGGTGATCGTGGCAGCCCCCATCGAACCAGCGGTACTGAAATCGAATCGAAGCCGCAGATTATCTTGTCCAGCGAAAGCACTCAGATCGACGCGGGATTGCAACCAACCGGAGTTATCCAGCAATTCTTCCACGTAACCGGCGTGATCGAATTCGTCGTTGAACAGGCCGTTCTGGCGGAAGGAGTTATTCGTAGCCAATAGGCTCCAAGCACCATCGTCGCCGCCGACAAAGACGCGGAACGAATCTCGCATGTCCTGATTGGTCAGATTGCCTTGAGCGTTTTCAGTATCGAGTGAATAGTTGAAGTACAGAACTGGCTGATCCTCTGCCGAGTAGCCAACCAGGCTAAACTCATTACTCACGATGCTGCCCTGAGCACCGCCAGGGAAGTTGTAGTCACCGCGGTTTACCGGAGCACCAGCGCCAAATCCCAACTCGGGTTGAACATTCGGATTTTCGTAGCCGAAGTACAAACTGCGATTAGCGTTCGTTCTTTCCGCATCGCGACTGAAGTCAAACGCCGCGTCGTAACCATGACCGGGAATCGTATTCTGATTGAGAGTCGAGTGCCACAGGTTCGTATCTAGATTTGAGAAGGCCAAACCTTGAATACCGAACAGGCCTGTCGCAACACTCGTTGCGCCGTCGGCGAAGATCGGTTGCAAGTCACCCTCCGTGTCGAACGCGTACAGTCGACCGCTGCCGTCGATACCAAACAGCATCTCGGCGTAACGCCCGTTCTCCACCGAGTCGGGGCCAGCGGTGAGTCCAGTAAACTGGATCGGGTTGCCCGTGGAATTACCAAACGCGTCAATTTGGCCAGTCAGCAAGTCCGCAGCCGAGTCGAGATAGACTGCCAGGGCGAACTGGCTGGTAGGACTGTCAATTCGGTACAGACCACCACCAGTCCCGCCGTCAATTGCGATTGGGAATCCAAAGTCATCGACGCCAGCGGTGACGGCGTAAAGCTCACCGTTGACAACGGCCAGTCCTGTAATGTCGCCACCAGGAGCGGTGCCACCAATTCTCAAAGGCGAATCCGCGGCCACGAAATTCCAGCCGAATGGTAAATCGACCGTCCCGCCGAACGATGTCGCGTCGGCAGTCGTTTGGTCGGTGATTACGTCGGCAATTGTCTGAGCTAAAGTCGTTCCCGTATCGGCGACCAGGAAGTTCACTGGAGTGTTGGGGAACATTACCGTCCCGTTACTTCCAAATACTTCAGTGAAGATTCCTTTGGCAACGATGGCAGAAAAATCGGCCGTCAATGCACCGGAGAAATTGACGCGGTTTCCGGCCGAACTGGCCTCCAGCAACGGCGTGGAAATGGCGGCAGCAATTGCTGCGGCGAATTGGTCCGTATCGAATGTCTCTTCGACGCTGATTGCAGTTCCAGCACCACCACGACTACCTTCGATCTCGATTCCAAGCGAGGAAGTCGTGACATCGGGCTGTTCGAAAGTTGAATCGTTATCAATCAGCGTAATACGATTCGAGTTTGGCAAGATGCTTGCAGTCACACCAAAGGTCGTGGCGTTGATCGAGTCGACCAACGAGTTGACGAGCTCATTTCGGGACATGAACGCTTGAAATGGAACAGGAATTCGGTCGGTAGCTACTGCCGGTCCCGAACCGTCATTGAACTCGAAGATCAATTCTTGAATCAATTGATTCTGCTTACGGCTCACAGTAATGATGTCGCCGTCTTGGATACCGAATCCACTAAAGGCTGAGACGACAACCACTGCCCCCGTATCGAACGAGTAAAGTTGATTGCCCAATCGGAAAGCATCGCCGTCGGCGATCACGGTTCCATTTACCGGATCGTGAGTCACGATGACTTCGGGGCCAGTATTCATTTCGAACACGGTCGAATTGCCGAAGCTGTCGACAATTTCAAAGGTCATTCCATCCGTTACTTGGGAAAGTGTCGACGTCAAATTGGTGCTCGTCGCGGTGGGGACGATTAGCTGCGTGTTCGTCGTAAACGGATCGCTCGTCGTATCGAGTACGGCTCGCTCCACCAACTGAGTCTGCGCGCCAGTCACCGCCATGTTGGCCGCGGGAGCCATTTCGCCTGGATTTATTCCGTTACCGGTGTTTGGATCAAACCTATAGAGGATATTATTGCGGAATAGCGTGGGATCCTCCGGAGTCGCAGGGTTGATGAAGAGGTCACTGCGCTGACCAATCGCGTATCCGACTAGGTTGTTATTGCCAGCTTGTGCGATCGCGGAAGTAACGAAGTTAACCCCCACATTCGCCACCACAGACTGAGCGGCATTGGCGGGATCAACATTGTACGTGGCAAAGTTACCAGCGGCCAAGACCGTGGTACCTAGCGCGGTCGTCGGATTGGACGGATCGATTTGAATGTATCCGCCAGTGTTTGCATCGTTCGGCTGGTTCGTGACAACGGGGAAGGCGAAAAGGCGTCCGTCGGGAGATGCCGAAAGATCCGTAGGTTGCCCTGCAAATCGACCGATCACGTTTTCACTGACACCCGTGTAGGGGTCGACCATTGTCAAAACACTGTTGTTGTTACCCGAAAACGTCGAGACAAAGAGTTGCACATCACTTAACGTAAATTCGACAGGGCTATTCTCGTCAAACAGCAGTGAAACAACGGGAGAATTCGCAATCGTGGAACCACCGGACGAATCGATGCGGTCTTCTGCGATGCGAACGACCGAGTTCACTGGTTCTATTCGCAACAAGGGATTGTTCGTCGGGTTTAGCTGATTTAAAACCTGACCTTGCCCCGCTATTGCAACGTAGTAGGTACCGGTTGTGCCGTTGTTCGTAGGCAATTCGATTGGCCCAAGGAACGGATCGAGAGGGCTGGTCGAACCGCGAGAAAGATCGTCGACATCGGCGCCATCGAGTGGCGCTGACTGGTCGTCCGACACATTCGCGCCGCGACTGACAAAGACCAACATTCCATTGCTATCGAATACGTACATCGACGTGTCGGGGCGACCGAAGTCGCTGCCCGCGTAGTCGATATCCAGCGTCACCGACACGTGCTGCACTTCGTTCCGAGTGATAATCGAATCGTATTCGACATCGAATGTATACCAATCGACATCCCTGATGTTGGCCAGTTCGCCAGCCAAGGTAATGGCTGCCATATCCGAATTGAGCAAGTTGCCCAACTGCTGAGCGGTCGTGCGCGGATCTGCCGTCGCACCATTACCATTGATATCCACGCCTGCAACGATGATCTCGCCAGCTTCACCGATGAGCGGCGAGTGAATCGGTTGGCCAGCCACCACAACTGCGTCCGTTGCAAATCGAATATCGCTGTACTGAACCGTCGAACCCGGAATTTCGTCCGCCTCTTGAAGTCGAACCTGCAACTGGTATCCACCGGCAGACTGCCCAGCGGCATTGCGAACGCGAACATGATAAACATTGTTCGTATTCGCAGGTCCGGGCAGCACGACTCGCATACCGGCATCGCGTGGATTCGTCGACCCTCGATCGAGAGGCAAACCATTCACGTGCGTCTCGGCGAAGGCATCGGCTGTCCGCTGTAAACTGTTCACTTGATCGGAGTCGAAAACGCTCGCATCGCGTCCGTCACGCAAAATCGAGGGATCGGCCTCTTCTTGCAGCGTATTGTCCGAAATTGCCAAGACGTCTCCGGCGGCATCCACCAACTCAATAACGGTATCAAGGCTGTGAGTTGTGCGATCGATGTCTAACCAAACTTCCGTACCGGCATCAGCATTGAAGCTATAGACATCCACGTCTGCGATAGTAGAAAGCTCACCGTGCAAGATGAAACCGAGACGTCGAACATCGTCGCCGCCTTTCTCATGCGGAGCCAAGTTGCCAAGGTATTGGGCATTTCCAGTCGTCGCATTTCCGCCACCGCCCGAGATACCAATGAATTCGCGTTCGGTAAGAACGTCCACATTTCTGTCGTGGCTGAATTGACCAATTAAGATACTGTTCCAATCGCCAGGTGCAGCATCGACCACAACACCGTCTGTGTCCAATAGAGGAGCACCATTGGGCTGGAATCCAGCTCCAACTGTATCGTCAGCAAGTGAGGTCAAGACGACAGGAAAACCTGGTTGCCCGACGATCTGAACGGTACCACCAACGCGGTCGGCAATATCCAGCGGTCGACCAACAGCTGCGAAACCTGCGTTCGGTCCGCTTAATTTGACGACCAGAGATGCATTGGCTGAACTTTCGAGTCGCAGACCACCATTAGAATGGAAGTCCGTGACGTAAATCGTCTCGTTCTGAATGACATGCACCAGATTGGTATCGTCCCAGACAGATTCCGTCGTCAAGGACGCGCCGCGAACTTGCATTCCATTGACTTCGTTTCCAGTGAGTCGGTTACCGGTGATCAACGGACCTTCGTTCGAGAAGCCACCCGACTGTCGATCAATCAATCCA
>JBLHLE010000778.1:0-4425 GCA_047620805.1 Pirellulaceae bacterium | reverse complement strand
TTAGAAACGTCTCCGACTGATCGCCGTACCACCCATCGACGATTGAAGTAACGTCCACGTTGATGATATCGCCCTCTTTGAGCAGATAATCTCCGGGGATGCCATGACAAATGACTTCGTTGACGCTGGTGCAGCAGCTCTTCGGAAATCCGTGATAATTCAACGGCGCCGCTCGATGTCCATGCTCGCGTGTAAATTCGACAACCTTTTCATCGATGCTCAATGTAGTGAGCCCAGGCTTCACGAAGTCGCGGACGTGGTCAATTAGTTTCGCGTTGAATTGGCTGGCAGCTCGCATTTTGTCGCGAGCCGTCTCATTCAGTATTACTTTGCGGCGTAGCATTTCCAAACATCCTCACTGCCCTTGAGTCTCGTCAATTTCAAACCTCGAAGTCTAACATGTGTATTCACTTATGAACAAGGGAATGCGACAAAAACGAAGCGAGAACACACGAATTCGAAGCGAGTCTCCGTTTTCGGCATCACTCCCCGCAACTCATCACTCACGTTCCCCATTTCTTCAAATCGTCGCAGATCCTATACTTCGGCAGAGTAAACTGGCCAACAACGAGGCGAACCACACTCCCTGTAAAGTTGTCTTGACGGGAATAGGCCTCCTAATCGTCGCTGTCGAGCTCTGCACGGCGAGCTGAACGGCGAGCTGAACGGCGAGCTGCACAATCGCCAGAACACGAACCCTTTAGAAGCAATTTAGTTAGAGAAAATTCATGTCTCCACAAAAGTACAATCCTGCGGTGATCGAGCCAAAGTGGCAAAAATACTGGGACGAGAACAAGACATTTCGCGCCCCCGAGATGCCGACTTCCGAGAAACTTTATGTGCTGGACATGTTCCCCTACCCAAGTGGCAATGGACTTCATGTGGGACACCCCGAGGGCTACACGGCGACCGATATCGTCTGCCGACACGCGCGCATGAAAGGCAAATCCGTTCTGCACCCAATGGGTTTCGACGCCTTCGGCCTGCCCGCGGAAGAATACGCGATACTCACGAACACACCACCGCGTCAATCGACCGAAGAGAACATCGCCACTTTCACGCGGCAGTTGAAAATGCTCGGCTTCAGTTACGACTGGGATCGCGTGTTGGCTACAACCGACGTGGCTTACTTCCGCTGGACGCAGTGGATTTTCACGGTGCTCTACGATACTTGGTACGACGGCGAGCAAGGCACAGGGCGGGCAATCGCCGAATTGCCAATCCCCCCAGCCGTTGTGAGTGAGGGTGAAACTGCCGTTGCAGAATACCAAGACGATCACCGTTTGGCTTATCAAGCCGACGCCCTGGTGAACTGGTGCCCTAAACTCGGCACAGTTTTGGCAAACGAAGAAGTCCAAGGCGGACGAAGTGAACGCGGCGGCTATCCCGTCCAGCGAATGCCGTTGCGGCAATGGATGTTGCGAATCACAGCTTATGGCGACCGCTTAGAAGAGGACTTGAAAACCGTCAATTGGTCGGCGGGAATCAAGAAACTCCAACAAGATTGGATCGGTCGCAGCACGGGTGCGGAAGTCGATTTCTTTATCGGCGACCCCGCAAAGCTTGACGCTTGGAAAACTGCACGCGCCGCCTCCTGCTTCCCGCGGAAGCCGGCTGACGACGTCCTCCGCATCTACACCACTCGCCCCGATACCCTGTACGGCGCAACCTATATGGTCATCGCGCCAGAACATCCATTCGTCGGTCGCTTGACTTCTGCTGAACAAGCGGCGGTCGTCACAGAGTATTGCGAGAATGCGGCGAGTAAAAGCGATCGCGAACGACAGGAAGACAAGAAGGAGAAGACTGGTGTATTCACTGGCTCGTATGCCTTGAACCCGGTCAACGGCGAACCGGTGCCCATTTGGATCGCCGACTACGTTTTGATTAGTTATGGAACGGGTGCCATTATGGCCGTTCCCGCTCACGACGTCCGCGACTTTGAATTCGCCAAACAATACGACATTCCGATTATTCCTGTGGTCGACCCCGGCAACGCCGACAACCGCGACGAGTTAATGGCCGGAACAGCCTGTTTCGCGGGACATGGTAAGGCTATCAACTCGGCGGAATACGATGGCTTGTCGACTGTTGAATTCAAAGCCAAGATCAGCGAGTCTTTGACGGACAGCGGCCAAGGACGCGAAGCGGTCAATTTCAAATTGCGGGATTGGTTGTTTAGTCGCCAGCGTTTCTGGGGCGAACCATTCCCCGTATTGCACGAAGTTGACGCCGCCGGAAACTTGACCGGAATGAAACGGACCGTGGATCCAGCCGATCTCCCCGTCGACTTGCCGCACCTCGACGACTACAAACCTCACGGCCGCCCAGAGCCGCCTTTGGCCAAAGCCGGCGACGAATGGCTGTACGTCGAATTGGATGGCAAGCGGTACCGCCGTGAAACCAATACCATGCCGCAATGGGCTGGGTCGTGTTGGTACTACTTGAGATTCATTGATCCAACCAATAGCGAAGTATTTGTCGATGCCGAAAAAGAGAAGGCTTGGATGCCGATCGATCTTTACGTCGGTGGCGCCGAACACGCCGTCTTGCATTTGCTGTACGCCCGCTTCTGGCACAAGGTTTTGTTCGACCGGGGGCACGTCTCCACTGCTGAACCGTTCCAGAAATTAGTCAATCAGGGCATGATCCTGGGCGAGACCGAGTACACCGCCTACACAGACGGCGACACCTATTACAGCGCTAATGACGTTGAAGATACGCCCGAGGGACCGCAATGTAAGAAGTCCCTAAAATTCCTCGACGCCAAAAGCGTCGAAATCGACGTCTTGAGCAAAGTCGGCAACGACTTCGTGCTCAAAGAAGATCCCTCGATTCGAGTCGACAGCCGAGCGCACAAGATGTCCAAGAGTCGCGGAAACGTCGTCAACCCCGACGTGGTCGTAGACGAATACGGAGCAGACTCATTGCGATTGTATGAAATGTTTATGGGCCCCTTGGAAGCAACGAAACCGTGGAGCATGCAAGGCGTTAAAGGCGTCAATGGTTTCTTGAATCGCGTCTGGCGATTGCTGGTCGATGAAAATGCCGAAGATTTGAAGTTGAACCCAGCAGTCAAAGATGTCGATCCCAATGACGAAGCATTGCGAGTGCTGCACAAGACTATCAAGGCCGTCTCCGACGACGTTGAAGCAATGGACTTTAATACCGCGATTTCGCGGATGATGGAATTCGTCAATCACTTCACCAAGCAATCGGAACGCCCGCAGTCGACGATGGAGACGTTCATTCTGTTGCTCTCCCCATTTGCTCCACACTTGAGTGAGGAATTATGGGAACTGCTCGGACATACGGAAACTTTGGCTTACGAGCCTTGGCCTGAGTTCAACGAAAACTTTCTCAAAGAAAGTACGATCGAAGTGCCTGTGCAAATCAACGGCAAAGTTCGCGCGAAAATAAATGTCCCTGCAGGCACCAACAAAGACGACTTGCTCGCTTTGGCCAAGTCGAACGAGCGAGTAGCCGAATTGATTGAAGGCATGAACATCGTCAAAGAGATTGCCGTTCCAGGACGGATGGTGAACTTTGTAGTCAAAGGTTAGCCGCAATCGCGGTAACTATAAGCGTAATTCAAGAGGCGGCGAGCCAATTTCGCCGCCTCTTTTTTTCTTTGCTGCATCTTCTTACCAATAAATCTTTTTGCTCTAAATGTTTCTGCGGCGTAGCAATTGATCGGCAGAAGAAACTTGGGCGCAACGGAAGCTGTTGGCGGGAACTTTTTCCTTGACCGCCACGTATCCCTTCTAGACGGACTCGCCACGTCCTACCTAATCGCGGCCTTATGTGAGACAGCTCACATTAAAAGTGTCGCGGGCCGTCATGGAATCGATTAAGCGAGCTAACCGCCTGGACTTGTTTCGCTTACAATGGACGTCGACGACCCTAGGCCAGAGTCTAAAGAGAGAAAAGTGAAATCACATGAGCGAGAACTTATGGCACTTAAGGGGCTGCGACTTATTCGCTCAACTGAGCGATGAGCGACTGCGGACGCTAGAATCCCGCTGCAGAATGAGAAAATTTCCACGGAACTCCCCCATCTACTTACCGATGGATCTGGCCAATTCAGTCTTCTTTCTGGTTAACGGTCGCGCCAAGATTTGTAACTTGACACCCGATGGCAAGCAATCGATCCTGGCCTTCATTAATCCAGGCGAATTATTTGGCGAGTTGGCGCTGCTGGGCGAAGATCAACGCGACGAGTATGCGGAAACGATCGACGCCAGTACCGTGGTCATGATACCCGACATCGAAATGGAACGTTTGATGGAGGAATTCCCTCGCGTTTCACTTGGTATCACCAAAATAATTGGGATGCGACGAAAACGGATCGAGCGCCGCCTTCGCAACCTGCTGTTCCTCTCAAACCGTGAGCGCCTAACTCACCTGCTTTTAGAATTGGCCGAA
>JBLHLE010000777.1:0-4430 GCA_047620805.1 Pirellulaceae bacterium | reverse complement strand
GTCATGCGACCCTCGGGGTTATCGATATGCAACTGCTTTGTAGTCGAGAAACAAGCGAGACTCTGTTTGAAATCGCCTACTCGAAGTTTTCGAATAAAATGCGTTGGCATTTCCATTTGTAGCACCGCGTTTGCGGCGTACTACGAGTCGTCCATCACTGCGGTTTCTTTGGACTTCGCTGCTACGGAAATTTGAGCTTCGTACTTCTTAGTGAGTTCCTGGATTTCTTCTTTGGTTTGGTCGCGAGTGTCTTCGCTGATCTCTTTGGCCTTTTCTGCAGTTTCGGCATCTTTGTTGCCGTCGCGGCGGACATTGCGAATGGCGACTTTGGTGTCTTCTGAAAGTTCTTTGACTCGCGCTACTAGTTTCTTGCGCTGTTCGGTCGACAACGGGGGAACATTAATCCGGATGATTCGCCCATCGTTTTGGGGGTTGTAACCGAGGTTGCTGGCCACAATCGCTTTTTCGATATCTTTGATTGTGCTGGGGTCAAAAGGCCGGATTACGATTTGGGTCGCTTCGGGCGCGCCGACCTGGGCGAGTTGTTTGATTGGTGTCGGCGAGCCATAAACGTCGACGCGCAACGAGTCGACGAGTCCGGGGTTTGCCCGGCCAGTGCGAATGCCTCCCAAGTTGTTCTTGAGAAGGGCAACAGCCTTTTCCATACGTTCTTCAACGTCAAATAGTATTTCTTCTGCTGACATGCCGGCGTCCTATTGTTCAAAGTCCCGTTGTGGTTTCCGATATTGTACGTTTTCCGAAGAGAGCGTTTTCGGTCGGAGATGACAAGTTCTCGCGACGTGGGTCTGGGCCTTGTTATCCTTCTAATTCAGTTCCGATTCGAGTTCAGGTCCGATTCGAGTTCCGACTTTATCGCCGCGGATGGCGCGTTGGATGTTGCCGTCTCGCTTGAAATTGAAGACGAGAATTGGCATGTTGTGTTCCATGCAGTGCGTAATTGCAGTTCTGTCCATAACGCGGAGGTTTTGCTCGCGGACCATGTCGTAGGTCAATTCGCTGTACAGCACAGCGTGTGGGTTTTTTTCCGGATCATCGCTGTAGACTCCATCAACTCGAGTCGCCTTCATGAGTATATCGGCTTCCAGTTCAAGCGATCGCAGGGCAGCGGCCGTGTCTGTCGTGACAAACGGTCCGCCAGTGCCAGCGGCCAGGATAATCACCCGGCCTTTTTCCAAATGACGCCATGCACGGCGGCGAATGTAGGCTTCGGCGACGCCGTCCATACGAATTGCTGACATGACACGAGTGGCACAGCCGAGTGATTCCAAGGCGTCTTGCAGCGCGAGGCCGTTGATCACAGTTGCGAGCATACCCATGTAGTGCGCTGTGGCTTCCTGAATGCTGGAATTGGTGGCCTTGAACTGAGCGCCGCGGAGGATGTTACCGCCCCCAATTACAACGGCGACCTGGCACCCCATGTCTCTCGCCTGCTGGATTTGGCCTGCGATATGCATCACTTCTTCCATGCTTATTCCGCGGTCGCCGCGCTGGCAAAAACTCTCCCCGGACAGTTTAAGGATGACGCGTTTATACTTCGGGCTTGAGGTGGCCATGGCGGTTACTTCCTGTGGTGCCTATTTGGTAACGATGATCTCGTGCGGGACTGGGAATTCGGGACTGGGAATGCCCGACTGGGAATGCCGGACTGGGAATGCCGGACTGGGAATGCCGGACTGGGAATGCCGGACTGGGATACTGCGGTGGCTACGAAAAAAAAGCCCCGAATTACCTTCGGGGCAGCGGTTTGAATTATTCTTTCCCCAATTCCCAATGGACGAATTGGCATATCTTCATACCGGCCGCATCGGCAACCTGGCCGACCGCTTGCTTGTCATCTTTCACAAATGCTTGTGAAAGCAGGCAGCGCTCTGCGAAATAATTTCGCAAGCGACCTTCAACCATCTTGTCGACGATGTTTTCGGGTTTTCCTTCCCGCAAAGCGGTTTCGCGAAGAGCCGCTCGCTCTCTCGCGACATCCTCTTGGTTCAAGTCGTCGGAGGAAAGAGCTTCAGGGCTCATCGCTGCAATGTGCATGCAGACGTCGCGAGCCAGTTCGTCACTGCCACCTTCGATTTCGATGATGACGCCGGAGATCGTTGAAGCGTTGTGGCTATAACCGCCGGTTGCGCCTTCGATCCGCGTCATGCGACCAACGTTGAAGACTTCGCGAATTCGATTGAACAGCTCGTCTTTCTGTGCGCCGAGCGTCTGTCCATCTTTCGATGGTGACGGTTGCGACAACAGCTCATCGGCCGTTTCTGCACCGGGGCCTGTTGCAAGCTGCTGCGCCAAGTCATTGGCCAACTGAACGAATTCTTCGTTTCCGGCAACTGGAGCGCTTTCGCATTTCAGCTCGACCATAGCACCAACGGCGCCGCTGGCACCGACGTGTAGGCCAAAACGACCGAAGGTGGTTTCGCGATCGGATCGTTTAGCGAGGACGTCGGCACCGCGGTCGCGAAGCCAAGCAACGGCTGCGTCCGCATCGCCGTTACATTCGGAGAGTGCTTTTTTGCAGTCCATCATAGGAAGACCAGTTGATTTTCTTAGTGACATCACCGCCGATGCGCTGATTTCCGACATGATTCGCTACTCCTCGTATTGATTAGATATATCGGTGTTGTGGTTTTGGATGAAACTGCTGGTGACTCAGCAGCTAGAGAATAGAGGGACGAAACAGCCGCAGGGTTCGTTTTACCCTGGCGTCTGCTTTTATCCCTCGCATCACTTAAATCTACGTACTATTTGCTTCGCTCGAACCTACTCGCCTGCTGGCGGTTCAGTGGGAGCTGCTGGGGTTTCTTCAGCAGGCGCTGCCTCGGCAACTGGAGCAGGATCAGGAGCTGCTGCCGCCGGAGGAGCTGCTGCCGCCGGAGGAGCTGCTGGAGCCGGAGCTGCTGCCGCCGGAGCCCGAGCTGCTTTAGGTGCGGCACCGCGTGCTGGACCGTCCTTGCTAGGAATCTGAGATGCGCCAGCCAACACGGCGTCCGCCAAATGACCCATTACCAATTCAATGGATCGAATTCCGTCGTCGTTGCCAGGAATGGGCAGATCGACGTCATCGGGATCACAATCGGTATCAATCAATGCCATGGTGGTGATGCCGAGCTTTTTGGCTTCGCGAACGGCGTTGCGTTCTTTTTTCGGATCGATAATCACGATGCATTCGGGCAGGCGGTTCATGGCGCGAATACCGTTGAGATTTCTGTACATCTTGCGATATTCGCGATTCAGCGATGATTGCATTTTCTTTGAGTAGTTGGCTAACGCTTCGCCACCGCGGATCGTTTCGAGTTCTTCCAGGCGACTGAGCCGGCTGCGAATCGTACGGAAGTTAGTGAGTGCGCCACCCAACCAGCGTTCGCTAACAAAGGGCATATTGCAACGAGATGCTTCTCGTTCAACAGCGCCACCTGCCTGTCGCTTCGTGCCGACGAACAAAATCAAGCTTCCGCCGGCGGCAACTTGAGTCAGATATTTCTTGGCACGCAAAAGACCGCGAACGGTTTCGCGGATATCGATGATGTGAATGAGATTCTTGCGGGCGTAAATGTACGGAGCCATCTTCGGGTTCCAGCGACTCGCTCGGTGCCCGAAATGCACCCCCGCTTCAATCATCTCTTGTACAACATTTCCAGACATGTCAATTCTCCTTGCTTACCAGGCATGCTTGGGTTCGTCGCGACATCACAAATGCCACCGATTCCGAAACACAGATCCCGAGCACTGCTCGGCACCTTCGCCTTACGGTAAAGGGTTTAGAGGTTTTACACGCAAACAGCTGGTTACAAACTGGTCTGCGTAAACGCCTAAGTCTAGCGATCGTCAAAAAATAGGTCAATCGGGTCCAAACAACTCGCCCAGCTAAACTGCAGTGAAACACGACACCTTGCGGATGCTCGAACGCTCGCTAGGAACATTCGTTTCGCTCTGCTCAATCTGCGACGAGAAAGATCTTGCCGTTATCGGCCAGTTCGGCGCCGGGCATGAGCGAATCTCACGCTCTGGGAGAATTGGCTCAAGTTATTTAAGAATAGTGGTTTAGGATGAGTAGATACTGGCGAGGAAAAAGAAATAACACAGGGCAAAGTTAAATGAAACGACCAATTGCAAAGCGTAGATCAGCAGCGACGGCGTTTCCGTGAGTCAATTTGTTGGGACTTTGTTGGTTTGCTGCTTTTGATTTGTTTGAATTTTGCTCTTTGAATTTTGTCCCTGAGATCCTTGGACGTTCAGAAAAACAAGTTGGACAGCACTACTGCAGGGTCTTTTGATCATTGAGATCCCAGTCGTATCCAAGATAACTAATGCTGCCGCGGCCGGCTGTCGCTGCAGATCTCGCTTGGGCATCTGCCAAAAACGGCCCGAAATATTGCAGCTGAGCCCGTTGGCTGGATCCGAAATCTTCC
>JBLHLE010000776.1:0-4439 GCA_047620805.1 Pirellulaceae bacterium | reverse complement strand
TCTCGATTATTCCGATCGAACAACAAGAATTAGTTTCCTGCACCGTCTTCGTCGAACAGGTCGAGGTGTCTGGAATGCGAACACAGTCATTCGAGTTGACCCGCTGGATCGCCGAACCGGTCGTTGAGGAAGAAGCAGAAGAAGCAAGCGATGACGGTTCGCTACTGAACTCAGGGTTGGGCTCCGGCTCTGCCGACTCGTCGGCAACGGATTTACCCGGTGGCACCTCTGGCGAGGGAGGTGGTCGATGAGTACGAAGCGACGTCGCCGCGGCTTCTCGCTGCTGGAATTATTGCTCGCCCTGGCGCTTTCGATGATCGTGCTCGCCATGATTACGTCCGCCATTTACATTAACCTGGAAATGTTAGATAAGCGTCAGCTTGACGTGGAGCGTGCTCAACTCGGGCGCGCGATCATGCGTCGCATCGCCGATGACCTTCGCGCAGCAGTCCGCTACCAAACGCCCGATCTGTCCGGACTCGACAGTGCCCTCGAGAGTGCCCTCGAGAGCACTGACCCATCTCAATTGGGTGACCTGGCGGCTGAATCCGGCAAGGAAGTCGACGAAGATCTTGCTGCGGAGGCTTTGGACGTCGCGGCCACGGCCCAACCCTCCAGCGTCGTTGGGATATACGGCAATGCATTCCAATTACAGGTCGATGTAAGCCGGCTTCCACGTCTCGATCAATACGACTTCATGCTCTCACATGACCCCGCCAAAATGGCGGATATCCCCAGCGACGTAAAAACAGTGGCCTATTACCTCGCACCGCCCTCAATCGCCGACGAGGATCAATTGCAAACTCTCGATGGCCGGGAGATCGACGAAACGGAGACTTTTGTCGGCAGGGGCCGGGGACTAATGCGTAGAGAACTCGATCGAGCGGTCAGTTCACTGGCACTCATTAACGGAGACTTCATACGGCTAGAGAACAGTGGAAAACTTATCGCGCCGGAAGTGAATGGCTTGCAATTTCGCTATTTCGACGGCGTTCAGTGGTTCCAAGAATGGGACAGCTTGGAAATGGACTCCCTACCCCTCGCCGTGGAAGTGATCCTTTTTCTCGATACAGAGGATGGGCCAGCGGAGAACGGAATTGTGAATCCGATCACCAATCAACTCGCCGATCCCGAGTCGTATTTTCGCATGATTGTGGCCATACCTGTTGCAGACTTCGTCGCTGAAGAAGAAGTGGATCCGGAAGACGAGGCGCTTGGACTATGAACCCTCTCAACCAACAGCGAAGAAGCCGGGTCGATCGCAACGCATTCGTATTGGTCATTGTCTTGATCGTAGTGTTTGTATTGGCGCTGGGTGCGTATTCGTTTTGTGACCTGATGTTGGCTCACGCGGACGCGGTCTCCATTAGCGGTCGACAAATTCAAGCCCGATACTTGGTCGACTCTGGAATCGATTACCTCAAACTGTATTTGATGCAAGACAAGGAGACGATTGCGGAAGCCGGAGGTATTTACGACAACCCTGCCATGTTTCAAGCCATACCAGTTGTCTATAGCGAAACGGAGGCCGATCTGCGCGGCAACTTCACCATCATTGGACCGGCACTTGATACTCAGGGTTCACTCGCTGGCGCTCGCTACGGCTTGGAAGATGAATCCTCACGTCTAAATCTGAACACTCTGCTGGCGGCAGAGGAACAAACTGCCGAGGCCGGCCGGGATTTGTTGATGGCCCTCCCTGGAATGACTTTCGAGATTGCCGACTCGATTCTCGACTGGATTGACATTGACGATGGCGCTCGCGACTACGGCGTTGAATCGGATTATTACGGAACGCTGAATCCGCCCTACGCGTGCAAAAACGGCCCGCTCGATACGGTTGAGGAATTGCTGCTTATTCGCGGCGTCTCACCGCAACTGTTGTTTGGTCGAGACATCAACCGAAACGGCACAGTCGATGCGTTCGAGATGATGTCGCAATCGACTAGCGATACGACAGTTACCACCAACGTCGATATGACGGATCGAGGTTGGTCGGGTTACCTGACGCTCCACAGCCTGGAGAAGAATTTCAGCGCTCAAGGATTTGCGCGAATCGATGTAAACCAAGAAGATCTCGCGAGTCTCTATGAGGAACTCGATACCGTGTTCAGTTCGGAGTGGGCGAACTTCATTGTGGCCTACAGACAGTTTGGCCCCGCGACCAACAGCAGTGGTAACGCCGTTAGCGCCAGCAGTATTAAGATCGATACTTCCGTAGCCGCTTCGACATCGTTGTTTCAGGTCCTCGATCTAATTGGCGCACAGGTTCAAGTGCCAGCTGAAGGTGATAATGAACCCAAGACGCTGCGGTCTCCTTTCGCCGAAGAAATAGGGGCAATGGGACTATATCTGCCGCTGTTAATGGATAACATCACCATCAACTCCTCCGAGACGATTCCCGGTCGAATCAACATCAACCAGGCCCCTTATGAACTGTTACTCGGAATTCCTGGAATTACGGAAGAGATCGTCGAACAGATCATTCAGGAGCGCGAATACGAACCGGCTTTGGAAGACTTGAATCGGACATTTGAAACTTGGATTATGGCCAGGGGAATTGTGACACTGCAGGAGATGAAAACTCTTCAGCCGTTCATCAACGGTGGAGGCGACGTATTCCGCGGGCAGGTCATCGGGTATTTTGAGGACGGCTCCGCGTCCTCCCGCGTCGAGATTCTATTGGATCGTACGACAGATATTCCCAAGTTGATCCAATGGCGAGATTTGTCCCAATTGGGACGTGGATACCCCTTGGAAACATTGGGCGTGCAGCTGAACATGGACGCGACGCCAGTTGAATAGATGCGCAGCATGAATTTGCAACTATAATGAGAATTGACGGGAAATAGTCGCCCAAACGGGTGTCGGCAACTGAACGAAAGATGCGGCCATGGCCAAAGTCGTTGTAATTGAATGGGACGAGGCTCAACTAAAGATCGTCGTGGCGGAACGCCGTGCCGATCGGGTTCTCGTCGAGCATGTAGGTCATGTCGTACTTGAACGCGACAAGTCCGTCGGTGCGCAAATTGGCGACGAACTAAAGCGTTTAGGAGCGAGTCGCGGCGAAGTCATCGTTAGCGTGCCGCGAAGTCGAGCTGAAATTCGGACGCTGAAAGTTCCACCGGCACCCGACAGTGAGTTGCCAGACCTTGTCCGCTTCCAAGCAGTGCGACAGTTTCCATCCATCGGCGAGGATTGGATAGTCGACTTCGTAAAGCTTTCGGTTGGCGACGACAACGGCCAGTCGATACTGACAACTGCTGCATCCCCGCAACTGCTGAAAGAAATTCGCCAGACATGCGAGGACGCCGGCATCACGCCGAAGGCCGCAATTCTCCGCCCTTACGGAAAAGCGGGATTGATCCAGACTGAATGCCCGACAAGCGGTTGCGTCTTGGTTGCCGAACCGTGCTCCCACGCAATCGACCTGACTATCCTCATTGATAGTCAAGTTGCCTACCTGCGTTCCATTCCGCGCAGCGATGACCCGAGTCTTTCGCTCAACGATATTCGACGCACGATCTCGGCGGTCCCAATGCAACTGTCCGGGCAAAAGGTCGAAAAAGTCTTGGTGTTGGCAAATGACGGCGATCCGCTCATCGCAATTCTGGACGAAGCTCTGGATATGGACGTGCGGGCGCACAATCCACTAGGTAAACACTCGCAGGCCAAACGACCAGTATCGGATCCGACGGGAAGCTACAGCGCCCTTATCGGACTCGCCATGCTCGACCTCACCGACGCGAATGTGATCGACCTGCTCAATCCGACACAACCGCCGGTCGACCACTCGGTGAAACGCAAAGGGATCCTCGTTGCCGCACTCGCTGTGGTCGCAATCCTTGGATTGACTGCCTTCGTGTATCTCTCCTTGTCTCGAATGAGCCAGCAGATTGTCGACCTGAAGACCAAGGAGAAGGCACTTAAGAAACTGGAGGGGCGTTGGGATGCGACGGAAAAACAACTCGCCGCTCTCGAACAGTTTGAAAACGGAAACGTCATCTGGCTCAATGAACTGCACGAGTTATCTCTCGAACTCCCCGGCCCCGAGGCCACCTATGTTCAACAAATGACGATGCTCACAAAAGCCGGAAACGGCGGGATCATTTCTTTTAAGGCGGTGGCAAATGAACACGCCACCATCGAAGCAATCGAACACGCACTGAGGGACGAACGACACAAGATCCGAGGGAAAGGCGGGACGGAGACTCCAAAGGCCAAAGCCTATCCATGGTCCTACGAGGAAGTTGTCGAAGTTGGCATAAAGGACACCCCGGAGGATGCTTCGGCGGAAGACGAGAAGCCGACCGTCGCCAAGGACGTCGAAATACATACTGGCGAAACTCTGTCGGGCGAAACTCTGTCGGGCGAAACTCTGTCGGGCGAAACTCTGTCGGGCGAAGGAGAGCAATCATGAACCAGCGCGAAAAGATACT
>JBLHLE010000775.1:0-4446 GCA_047620805.1 Pirellulaceae bacterium | reverse complement strand
GAAAAACTCGTTCGTTTCGCCTGCATCATGAACGACAAGCATCGCGCGGCTGGACGCAGTGGCGTTGGCGCCGTGATGGGATCCAAGAATCTCAAGGCCATTGCAGTGAGAGGTACGGGAGGAGTTGATATTGCCGACCCACCTGCGTTCATGAAAGCCGTGTGGGAGATGCGGCACAGCATGCAGGATCATCCCGGTCGAGCCGCTTTCGCTAAGCTGGGAACGGCCGCCACCATCGATATGACGCAAGCTTATGGTGGGCTGCCAACCCGCAATTTCAAGCAAGGTCAATTTGAAGAATACGAAAACTTGAATGGCAATACGATTCTCGAAACTCGTTTGGTTGCAAACAAGGCTTGTTTCGCCTGCACTATTGCTTGTGGTCGAGTGACTCGGTTGGGTGATGCATCAGAGAAGCACTTGGTGAACATGCATCCGCGGAATTGGAAAGCCGCCGGCGAGGGCCCCGAATATGAAACCGCCTGGGCTCTAGGCGCCGATACGGGAGTTGGCGACTTGGACGCCGTTTTGAAAGCCAACTGGTTGTGTAACGACCTCGGCATGGATCCTATTTCGATGGGGGCCACGTTGGCAGCGGCGATGGAATTGTATGAAGACGGCGTGTTAACCGACGACGACGTGGAAATGCCTCTCAATTTTGGTTCACCGGAAGCACTCATTCGCATGACCGAAGCCACCGCCTATCGCGAAGGATTTGGCGACCAGTTGGCGGAAGGGTCCAAGATCATGTCCGAAAAGCTAAAGCACCCCGAGGTGTTCATGGGGACGAAGGGGCAGGAATTTCCCGCCTACGACCCGCGCGGCTTTCAGGGGATGGGAATTGCCTATGCCACATGCAATCGAGGTGGTTGCCATCTGCGCGCATGGACCCCTGGCCCCGAAACCACGGGCGTGTTCGAGCCACACGCGACCGAAGGGAAGAGTGAATGGGTTGCGCACGAACAAAATCGTTCGACGGTTCACGATAATACCGGAATATGTTTGTTCGTCGGTGCTTCCGGTGGACCCCTTGAATCGCTAGTGCCCTGCACCGCCGCCGCGACTGGCGAGCCCTATACAATTGAGGACTTCATCAAGATCGGCGAACGTACTTGGAACCTCGAGCGTCTCTGGAATCTGCGCGCCGGGTTGACTAAAAAAGATGACTCGTTGCCCAAACGCCTTCTCAATGACGCTCACAAAGAAGGTCCCTCCGCCGGAGTGACTGTCAATCTCGCGAAGATGTTACCAATCTATTACGAGACGCGTGGTTGGGACGAAGACGGCATTCCCACTGAAGAGAAGCTAATCGAATTGGGCTTACAATCGCTGTAACAAAGTCTTGAACAGTGAAGTCGTGAACAGTGAAGTCCTGAACAGTGAAGTCCTGCCTCGCGAATTCTAAATCGAAGAAAATACCAACAAGAGAAAATCATGGCTGATCATCACGTAATCATTGGCGGTGGCCCCGCGGCAACAAACGCCATTGACACCATCCGACAATTCGACGGCGGTGAATCGAAGATCACAATCATCTGTGACGAACCCACACATTCGCGGATGGCTCTCCCCTATTGGTTGGCGGGAAGTATTCCTCGCGAGCAGACCTACACCGGTGACGAAAAGTACTTTGCATCGAAGGGCGTGGAAACTAAGTTCGGCGCGCGAGTGACTGCGATCGATTCTGGGGCCAATTCCGTCACCTTGGATAACGGTGAAACGATCACCTACGACAAGTTGTTGATCGCGACCGGCTCAACGCCCTTGGCTCCTCCAATCCCTGGAACCGACTTGCCCGGCGTTCAGCCGCTTTGGACGCTGGCTCACACTGAGGCTGTTCTGCAGGCGACCGCTGCGATTGAAAAGCCGCGAGTGGTTCTCGTGGGGGCTGGCTTCATCGGCTTTATTATGCTCAATGCAATGTACAAGAAGGGATGGGATCTCACCGTTGTTGAACGCGAAGAGCAAGTTCTCCCGCGAATGCTGAACGGTTCGGCTGCCGCGATCGTCCAAGATTGGCTTGCGAGGCGGGGAGTTGGTGTATTCACTGGAGTCAACGTCGAAGCTATCCACGAAAATGACGGGGCAAAATCTGTCCAACTTTCCAATGGTGAAAACCTCGACGCCGATATCGTGATTATCGCCACTGGAGTTCAACCCAATGTTGAGTTGGCACAAGCCGCCGGTCTCGAGACGGATCATGGAATTCTCGTGAACGATTCAATGCAGACCAGTGTTTCCAATATTTATGCCGCTGGCGATTGTGCTCAGGGAGCTGTCTTGCTGAGCGACAAACGCGAAGTGCACGCGATTCAACCAACTGCGGTTGACCACGGTCGCGTCGCAGGTGCCAACATGGCGGGGCAGTCGGTGGCGTACCCCGGCAGCCTAATCATGAATGTCGTCGATGTCTGCGGCTTACAATGTGCGAGCTACGGGAATTGGGAAGACACTTCAGGCGGCGACACAAGCATTGACAATCCTGCCGGGCATATCTATCGGCAATATTTGTGGAATGGCGGCCAAATGGTCGGTGCCATTTTCCTCGGCCGTCCCAACGATATGGGTATGTTGACCGATGTCGGAATGGTCAAAGGCATTATTCAAACGATGACTGACCTTGGCCAATGGAAGAATTACTTGAATGACAATCCGTTCGATATCCGTCGAGCCTATATCGGGGCAGGCGTGGCGCAGAAGTTGATAGGCTACACGCTCGTTGGCAAACCCACTCCAAGTCGCGACTATCGATATAACAATACCAAAGTCGAAGTGCCTGCCAACAAAGCTCACTCCGTCTATATCGCCGACTCGAAGTAGAAAACCAAATCGAAGTTGAACGTATTTAGACGATTCCTTAAGTGACGATTCCTCAAGTAGTGAGCGCAATGAAGATTCAGTTGAAATTGATGGGGATGCTGAAGGATCAAACTCCGCCGAGCGGCGCCCTGGAACTGAATGCCGACGCAACGATCACGGACGCATTGATAGCGCTCGAAGTCCCGGTCGAGAGCATTCACGTCTTTATGGTTAACGGCACTCTCGAGCGAGATAAGGCCCGCGTGCTCGCCGACGGCGATGAACTCACCGTACTACCACCTGTCGGCGGCGGGTAAGACTGAGCGAACGACTCTCGATCCGAAGTCCCGCCAAGGTGGGAACTGGTTATTCGTCAACGACTGGATTTGTTAGTTGACCAATGCGTTCGATCTCGATGGTGATGGTGTCGCCAGCCTTGAGGAATACAGGCGGCTTGCGAGCGGCGCCGACGCCATGGGGTGTTCCCGTCAGGATGACTGTTCCAGGTTCCAGCACGGAACTGCCACTGAGGAACTCAATTAAAGTCGGAACGTCGAAGATCATGTCGTTAGTATTCCAATCCTGCATGGCGACGCCATTTAGAATTGTTTTGATACCCAGTTCGTTAGGATTAGTGATCTCGTCGCTGGTTACTAGTACGGGACCGAGTGGGCAGAATGTGTTGAATGTTTTGCCTCGACACCATTGGCTGCCGCCGAATTTCTGCTGCCAGTCGCGCGCACTTACGTCGTTGGCGCAAGTGTACCCCAGGACGTAGTCCAGAGCATCTTCCTTGGCAACATTGTAAGCTCTTTTGCCGATCACGACGGCAAGTTCACATTCGTAGTCGACTGCGTTGCTCTTGAGCTTTGTCGGCAGCTGTATTGGGTCGCCTGGATTCTGTACGGTACTTGGCATTTTCATGAACAGCACCGGAAAGTCAGGTGCCGAGTTACCCCCCTCTTCCGCGTGCTTTTGGTAGTTCAGCCCAATGCAAAGAATCGATTTGGGAGCGATCGGCGCCAGTAGTTTTTGGAGATCGGCAGCTTCGCCACTATCGGAGTGGTCGCCGAAGATGCAACCTTCGATGCGCGTTACCGATCCGTCTTCGTGCTGTTTGCCAAAGTGTACTTTTTCCTGACCATCTCGATAGCGTACAATTTTCGTCATTGGACTGACCTTTCCCGTCTGCGATCTTGAGCTACGACTCTGAAAAATTAAGGATGCTGGGCATTGCCAAAGCAATTCAATATCGTAGCTGACAAGCGGTGGACGAGGTAGCGGGGAAGCAGAATGCAGACATGTAAAAGCGGGTCTGATTTCACCAGCAAAACGGAGCTCGCCGTTGCTATAGGAACGGTCGAGATTTCAGTTGGCGGGCAAATACTTCAAATTGGAGCTGGTGCAGCTATTTGGTTGGAGTTTTTCGCAATGATTCCAAATAGTGCCAGACAGCTTTGAATTGTTGCTCCGCATCGCCCTCATAGTGCAATTCGAGACCGGTTTTCTTACCATCCTGCGCGAATTTGATCATCTTCGTCGCAGGGTCGATACGCAACGGGTCTGTCATCCAGCGAAGATAGAATTCGTGTCGCAGGCGGGTCGTTGCATAAGTGAGGTTTGTACTTCTCGCTTCCATGGGGGCGA
>JBLHLE010000774.1:0-4447 GCA_047620805.1 Pirellulaceae bacterium | reverse complement strand
AAGCCGCTAATTGTAGGATTTCTTCGGGATCGAGAAGCAAAAAAGGCCGTGCGAGCCATTGATTGCGAGTTTGTCGCGGTATCTTCACGAAATCAGATATTGACGACAGAGTATCCGCAGCACCCTCGCCTGCTCGTTGTCGAGGTTCTGGCACACCAGGTTGATGCCACCCGGGTAATCGTAAAGACTCTACGTCACGAACGGCCATTGACTGACATCTTGTTATGGGCCCCACAAGCTAAAGCAGCAGCGGTGCGAGAGTTGTTTCGCGCCGGGGCAAAAGACGTTGTCGTCAGTCGATCCGCTTCGAAGCTAGTCGAAAGCATTGACGAAATCCTGACGGAACAGCAAATCCTTCCTCGACTCAACGAACTTAGTCGGCAACGAAACAAGACCGCTCGCTTTGAGTCCATGTTGAGTCGAAGCGCCGCGATGTGGGATCTGTTTGACCTTTGCACACGCATCGCTCCTGCTGACGCCACTGTTTTGATCGTTGGCGAGACTGGGACTGGAAAAGAACTGCTCGCGCGGGCGGTTCACCGACGTTCGGGGCGCCCAGGGCGATTCGTCGCGGTGAACTGTGCAAGCGTTCCTCCCGCGTTGATCAACTCCGAGCTCTTTGGACATGAGAAGGGCGCATTCACGGGAGCGGATCGATCGAAGACGGGATTGGTGACGCACGCGCAGGAGGGCACGTTGTTTCTCGACGAAATTGGAGACATGACTTCGGAGGCTCAGCAGAGTCTGTTGCGGATGTTGCAAGAGAAGCGGGTTCGTCCTGTTGGCAGCTTGATCGAAAAAGAAATCGACGTCCGAGTGGTCGCAGCGACGAACGTCCCGCTTGATAAAGCCGTCGGCGCGGGCGAGTTTCGGGAGGATCTATTTTATCGGCTTGACGTAATCCGGATGAACATTCCCCCCCTGCGTAATCGACATGAGGACATCTTGTTTCTTTTCGGGCATTTCACGAAGAAGCTCGCGAAGCATTACGGACTCAATCCGCCAACTTATGCGGAAAGCTTTCTCGACGCGCTGCTGGAACACGAGTGGCCAGGCAATGTGCGACAGCTGGAAAACTTTAGCGAGCGGCTGGTTCTCGCCAGGCCCCAGCGCACATTGACCGCGCGCGATTTTGTGAAGTTGAGTTCAACCGGTCTGGCGGCAGGACGTCAAACGTCAAAGAAAAACGATCCAGTGGTGCGAACGCATATTAACACGTTGAAACCTCTACAGGAAAATATCGATCCGCTGATCGAGAGACAAGAACGCGAATATCTCGAATCGGTACTCAAGCAGAACGAAGGACGCATCGCCGCAACCGCCGAGCAGGCCGGAATTAGCCGACGTACGCTGCTGCGAAAAATGAAACTTCACCAGTTGGACAAACAGACATTCAAGTAAATCACTGCGCAGCGACTGGTGACGCGCAGAACGCGTCGACGTCGGGGGTAACGATCTCGATATATTGAATCTGCATTTCGTTCTCACTTTCGGTTGTCGACGACTTTGTCGATCTGTGACACATCGTCCGAGGCGGCCAAGAGGACCAGCTGGATTGTGATCCATCTCCGACTTCAGTTCCAGCTACCCGCGCTAGTGTTTTGAGAGGGTGGGTTAGTCGAACTCGTCAAAGCACGCACGCCACTCTAGGCTGAGCCGATCGCGGGCGTCATCCGCTCCTAGTCGAACTTCTCTTCGGCGTTGCTCTACTGACGCGGACAGGTAGCGAATAATTTGCCGTCGTCGCTATGTTGTAAGTGTCTTGTTTTTAACTGGTTACGTTCATCGCCCTGACTTTGGGGGAGCGGCAGGCAATAATCTACGGACTGAGCGCATCTTCTGAACTGGAACGTGTTTATCATTTATAAGCGTCCCGAGCTGAGATCCCACCCAAATTTCTCGCCTTCGATCGACCTTGGAATATCTGCATGACCCGGTCTATTTGTATTCACTTTGCAATTTGCTCCCTCTTGCTTACTGTTGCGCTTCATGCTGCGGATAAGAAGCAGGCCGTTCCTGTCTTTACGCAAGACATCCAGCCAGTTCTTGCCAAGCACTGCTATCGATGTCACGGCGACAAGAAGCAAGAGGCTGACTTGCGATTGGATAATCTTAACACTGACTTCAGTGACGGTGCTGCTGCTGAAACCTGGCACGACGTGCTGAACAAATTGAATCTGGGCGAGATGCCCCCGGAGAAAGAAGAGCAGCCAACGACGCACGAATTCGAGCAGCTTGTTGATTGGCTCACATTGGAATTGAAGCGTGTTGCGGCGGCCAAACGAGATACTGGCGGCCACGTCGTGTTAAGGCGACTGACTCGATACGAGTACAACAACACGCTTCGCGACCTGCTGGGTGTGGATTTCAACTTTGCTGTGGATTTACCCCCGGAGCCAACTTCCGAAGACGGATTTCAAAACAGCGGCGCGGCTCTGGGAATGTCGCCATTGCAGATCGAATTGTATTTGCAAGCCGCCCGCGTGGCGCTTGAAAAGGCGATCGTTTCCGGGTCCGAACCTGAAGTGTTTCGTCATCACATCGAAAAGAGTACGCCGCAGAAGAAGAATAACTCGGCTGCCAAAGCAAATCTGCTTACGCCCGGCACCAATTTCGTTGCGAAGATTTTAGAGTTCCCTCGAGAAGGCGAGATAATCGTGCGAGTTCATGCCGGAGCGATTATTCCCGCTGGGGCAGCTTATCCGCGCATGCGACTCACATTCGGTTTGAAAAGCGACGTGCTGACCGCGGAAGAGGCGTTTGGAGAAGTTGACGTAACTGCGTCGGCCGACAATCCGGAAGTTTACGAATTTCGTCGTCGCATCGAATTGTACCCGCTGCCAGGCCACAACCCGAAATTTCCTGGCGTGATGATCACGGTCTGGAATGGCGAGCCCGGCGCTGCAAGCAAGGGTAAGAAGAGGAAAGTCAAGAAGGGCGAAGAGCCAGCACCGGAAACAATAGCCAAGAATGACTCGACGATCTTGATTGAGTCCGTCGACTTCGTGGGCCCTGTATTTGACGCGTGGCCGCCAAAGAGTCACACCAATATCCTTATTCCTCGCGAAGACAACGAGGACGAAGCAAGCTACGCTCGCCGAGTCATCCAGCGATTCGCAACCCGCGCGTTTCGACGCCCCGCAACGGAGGCAGAGGTCGATTTGCTGTCCTCGTTCTATCGCAAAATTCGCCCGCAATGGCCAACGCCGGAAGGCGCCATGCGAGAAACTTTGGCAATGGTTCTCATCTCTCCCGAGTTCCTTTACTTGATGGAGCCGAACGGGGCGGGGACTAAGCAGCCGCTAACAGATTTCGAGCTGGCCTCCCGGCTTTCGTATTTCCTCTGGAGTTCGATGCCAGACGATAAACTGTTCGCACTGGCCGAGAGCGGTGACCTGCGTCAGCCTAGTCGGCTGTCCAAACAAGTTCGCGAGATGATCGCGGATCCGAAGTCGAAGAACTTCGTCAATAATTTCACCGACCAATGGTTAAATTTATCTGGCATCGACCGAGTGGCCGTGAACCCCGAATACTATCCAACTTTCAGCGACAACTTGAAGCCCGATATGCGCCGTGAGACGCAAGCGTTCTTTGGCGAAATCCTGCAGAAGGATCTCAGTGCTCTCAATTTGATCGATTCGGATTTCGCGATGCTGAATCGTCCGTTGGCAGAACACTATGGTATCAAGGGCCCGCGAGGTAACGACTTCGAGCGAGTTGCCTTGTCACCCGAAGATCGCCGAGGCGGATTGTTGACTCAAGCAAGTGTGTTACTCAGTAACTCTAGCGGCGAAGACTCGCATCCGATTCGTCGCGCGGTCTGGCTTTTGGATCGACTGTTGAACAATCCTCCACCACCGCCTCCACCCGACGTCCCGGAACTCGACCAGAATCAACCCAATTTCGCAAGTCTGCCTTTGAAAGAGCAGCTGGAGCTGCACCGCAAGAAGGAATCATGCAACAATTGTCATCGCAAGATCGATCCCTGGGGCATCGCATTCGAGAACTACGACGCTATTGGAAAGTGGCGGACGGAAGTCCTTCGCGATCCAAAGAAGGGACGCGGAACCACTTCTCCCGTCGTTGCAAATGCGACCCTGCCTGGCGGGCACAAAATCAACGGCCTTGACGATCTGAAAAAACATCTGCTGGAACACCAGCGGGAACGGTTTACTCGTGCTTTGGTCGGGAAATTGTTAACCTATGGCTTAGGACGGTCGCTAGAACTCGCCGATGACGAGATTGTAGAATCGCTGAATAAACGATTTGCAGACGCGGACTATCGACTTGCCGACTTGATCGCAGCTATCGCTGAATCGGAACCGTTTCAGCACAAGTAGCAGAGCGAGCAACTGAGAACGCGGCAACTGAGAACGCGGCAACTGAGAACGCGGCAACTGAGAACGCGGCAACTGAGAACGCGGCAACTGAGAACGCGGCAACTGAG
>JBLHLE010000773.1:0-4449 GCA_047620805.1 Pirellulaceae bacterium | reverse complement strand
TACCTCACCCTGCTTCACGTTCAATGACACACCCTTGAGCGCCAGCGCAGTTCGATACTGCTTCGTAAGCTTATCGACTTCGACGAACAATAGTGGTACCTCAAGGATGCATAACGAAAATGGAACCGCTAATGGATGCTGAACCAGATAAAGATGATTTTGGATGGAAAGAGCAGAGATTAGAAGGGGGCACAACGCCGAATTTGTCCGGCGAATCGCGACCTCGACTTCGCTGCCCCCAATCGTAGCCCCGGCTTTTAGTCGGGCAACCCGCACTGGTTCAAGCCGAATTTCTCGACTTCAGCTCTACGAATCACGATCGACGACGATCATGTTACAGGGTTAGCGATTTTCGTTCACTGCGATGACGTGAGATGCCGTCGGATTCTTTGCGAAAAGTCCTCGGCGTTGAGGTTGCGATTTGCAGCTCCATTGATGTGACTTCTACGTCGCAGTTCCTCAAATGGGAGGGAAGTGTCAATCAGCCCGATATCAAAAGCCAGTCGATCGGAATGGGCAGGTAACAGTATCCGATAGTCAAACGGCACTCTGCCCGGTCGAATTTCATTGACGTGGTGCACTAGATTCGTCGTGCAGTTATTCGTGAACGTATCGTAAAACTCGGGACGGCGGGCGACAGTGTTCACCCGCTCCAACATGTTCAATAACAATGAAACTCTCCCCTCGGGCGTCGTTTGCCCCCGATATAGATACACTTCTACGTTACGAATTCTCGTACGCAAAGGAATCAAATCTCGTTCGTCACCGATAACGTAAATCAGCTCGTATCGGTTGAGCGCGCCATAGACTGGATTGTACGCTTCGCCGACTTCCATTCGAGCTTCGACCGATATAATAAAGTGGCGTCCGTCTCGGAAACCGAAACTGAGCATCGTATGCGCGAGATTAGGGGCGTCCGTAAACGGCACGACAACAAAATCTACAGACTCAAGTTCACTCAGCTTGTAAGTCGCATCATAGTATTCGAGATCGAAATCTTCTTCGCTGCGATAGCGACAATTTCGGACGCTGTTCAACTTCACTTCATCGCCCACGACCTCCGCCGTCGGAAGGGTGCCGAGCCCCTTCTGCCAATCGCGGTCGTGCGATGGCAATGTCGGTACGAGCGAACCAATATCTTCACTCGTTAGCGCAACGCCATCTTTGTGCAGAGCGCTACACCCCGACACGAGAATCACAATGCTCAAAAGTGCTAGCTTTGTCTTCATGGCTCGATACCTACAGATTTGTGAGAGGTAATTACAGGGATCGAGCAAATTGTGCAATAGAGAAGCGGTTGTCGCAGACTGAAAGCTGAGAGACTGAAACTGAAACGGGAGTTCAGAACGAGTCCAGAACGAGTCCAGAACGAGTCCAGAACGAGTCCAGAACGAGTCCAGAACGAGTTCAGAACGAGTTCAGAACGAGTTCAGAACGGCTCAAGCAGGCAAACTGATTTAACCGCGAGCGCGCCAAAAGCCGGGATAGAACAAGACCAGGACGGAGAATAATTCGAGTCGTCCCAACATCATCAGCCAGACGAAGAGGAACTTTGAAATCTCGCTGAAGTGGCCGTAGTTTTGAGTGGGACCGATGGCGCCGAGGCCGGGTCCGATATTGTTGAGCGTTGCGGCGATTGCGCTACCGGTGTCGATCAACTTGTGATCTGCAGAGCGTCCCCAGGTCGTATCGGGTTCGAACATGATTATGAACAACCAACTTCCGACGAAGATCGTGGCGATCAACCCAACGTAGACCAGGATGTTTTTACCGAGTTCGGGATCGTCGACTGGTTTGCCGCCCAATCGCAGTGGCCGAATAACATTGGGGTGAAACGCGTGTTCAATTTCCATTCGTAGAACTTTGGCAAACAGTATGACGCGGATTACTTTTAGCCCTCCGCCAGTACTTCCCGCACAGCCACCAACGAACATCAGCAGCAGCAGCACTCCGCGCCCAAAATGATTCCACACATCGAAGTCGTGTGTGCCGAAGCCCGTTGTCGTTATAATCGAGACGACTTGAAACAGACTATAGCGAATTGCATTGGAGCGAGAGTCAAAGTCGCCAAACCAAAGTCCATAGCAGATGAGCAAGACGGTCGAGATAAGGATGATTGCCAAGTACACTCGCCATTCGACGTCAGCGACAAGATTCCAAGGTTTTGTGAGTGACAAAAACAACAGCACGAAGTTACAGCCCGCTAAAAACATGAACAGTGTTACTACGTATTCAATTGCCGGGCTATCGAAATGCCCGAGGCTGGCGTTGTAAGTACTGAAGCCACCGGTTGCCATCGTGCCAAAGGTGTGACACAACGCATCAAATGAACTCATTCCGAGGAACCACAGAATGACGGCCAGGATCACATTCATCGCAATGTACATGCCGGCCACCATCCAGGCTGTATGTTGCATGCGCGCGGTGGACCCTTCTTTCGTCGGCCCGGGCATTTCGGCTCGCATCATCGCCTTGCCAATGGAACCCTGACCGAGAATGACAACGAACAGCACAACGATGCCCAGTCCACCGAGGAAGTGCATGCTGCTTCGCCAGAAGAGTATGCAATGGGGGACAATTTCGGGATCTTCGAGATCGGAGATAACCGTGGCCCCCGTCGTGCTGAATCCCGATTGAGATTCGAACAGGCAATCGACTATCGTCATTTTTAGATAGAGCACTCGGTAGTGGTGAGCTCGGTCTTCTGGCCCGGATCCACGACCAGGTTTGATGATCAGCTGCTTCCAAATTTCGTCCGATTTGCGCAAACGGTCGAGTCGTTCGATGATGTGCGGGTCGTTCGTGCTGGCGACTAATTCTTCTTCGGATAATCCAACTGCCCCCGCGTTTACGAGAGATTCGATGCCGGCATAGGATTCAGTCGTGAGATGATCGACGGTTCGCCAGTTTTGGTAGCCCACGAGTGCGATACGAGGTTTTTCATCGGGACCGAAAAGACGGACCGACGAGCCACGGCCTACACCGGTAAAATAGAAGGGCAGGGCACCTAGAACGGTTGCGAGAACCCAACTGAGTCCAACGACTGCCATCGCCTCTTTGCGATAGAACTGGCCTTTATCCCCTCTTCCCAACCTGATCAGGACGCCGCCCACAATCCCGCAAACAAAAATGCTTCCCAGCAGCCCCACGAAACCGGCTGACTCAAAAGTGTCGACGGTTTCACCAGTGCGAAAACCGATGCCAGGCATAGCCCACGGCATGCTGAAGATCATCGTGCCGCCGATTAACAGCGAGATGAGGCCGAGAAGTCGCGCCAACAAGCGATAGTTCATGAAATACTCGGTTACCGAACAATGAATTGAAGCAAGGTCTCTTCAACGCTCGCGTTGTCGATCAAGGCAATGACCGTGTCGCCAGTCTGAAGTCGATCGTCGGCACCCGGTACGCTGGGCGGGTGGCCCTCACGCATTACCGCAGCAATCAGTGTTTTTGCCGGAAACGGTATCTTCGCCAAAACGTGTTCGGTAACCGGAGCGCCTTCTTCGACTTCGATCTCCAACACGGAAATCGGACCCCCCGTCAGCTCCGTTCGAGATACTACCGGACCGTGGTTCAAGAAACCAAGGATCTGCTTGGCCATTACTTCGCGTTCGCTGACCGCCCGGTCGATGCCTAATTTACCAACGACGTTCGCATAGTCTGGACGTCCGACGATTGCCAGAATCTTGGCGGTGCCAATCTCGCGAGCTTCGACGCCAGCCATGATGTTGTTCTCGTCCTCACCGGTACATGCGACAAAGACATCCGCCGAATCGACGCGCTCTTCTTCCAGTACGGATCGTCTCGTTGCATCGGCTTGGACAACGGTTACCGTTGGAAGATTCTTGGCGAGGAATTCACATCGCGATTTGTTTGCTTCCATCAAAAGTATGTCGTAGTGATCATTGGCTAACGCTTGTGCCAAGTGATAACCCGTTTCGCCTCCGCCAGCGATCACAACCGATGTCTTTTGCGTGTCCCCTTTGCGAAACATCTTGCGGACTCCGTCCAGGTCTTCTTGGCGACCAATCAGCGTCAGGATATCTCCAACTTCGACCATGTCGACCGGCCCGGCGATCCACATGCTATCTTCGCGCTTGATTGAACCAATTCGGACACTCTTCGGCATCGCTAGGTCCTTCAACGCTTTGCCCGTATGCTTCGATTTCGCGTCAACCGTGACTTCTTGCACTTCCAGCTCGCCGTGGGCAAAGTTCTCCACCACAAACGAACCCGGATTGCGAATCTCTCGCGCCAGCTCCGTTGCCGTCAAATGTTCCAAGCTCAACATCCGATCAATGTTGAAGTGTCGCTGATAGTCAAAGGTGCTCAGGTCGCGGAAAACTGGTGCGTAAACTCGCGCAATTGAACGCCGCGTTCCCATCGCCTTTGACATGCTCGCAGCCAAAATGTTAACTTCGTCGTTCCCGGTTACGGCGAGACATATGT
>JBLHLE010000772.1:0-4464 GCA_047620805.1 Pirellulaceae bacterium | reverse complement strand
TCATGAGCTGAGTCTCAAGCTCACGAGCAGGGCCCCACGTTATTTTGGCGGATTCACCAGGCTGTCCGTTTGCTGTTTCAAGAAAGGCGAGTATGAGAATGCGCTGGAAGCTGCTCAAACTGCCGTTGAACTAAATCCAGTATGGGAGTGGTCCTACATCCATCGAGGCACAGCCTATATGGCTTGCGGTGACTTCGACGAGGGTTTTCACGACTTCCAACGGGCTCAGGAGCTTTGCGCAGTGGAACCCCCGATAACCGGGAATGCCGTAGGTCTTGTCTTGTCCGCGATTCACGGAAAGTACGGCGAATCGAAAGTCGAGAAGGCCAGAGAATTCCTTATTCGTCAAGTTGCCGAGGATCCGCTGAACGAGTTGTGGCACCTCGCGATGGCCGATTGTGCGAAGCACGACGGTGACACGGAGACAGAAATCGCCAGCCTCCGAAGTGGGATCGAGTTGCTGCGGACCAAGGCGGGTGAGGGGCAGGCGACTATTCAGGCACAGTTGAGTCGGCGACTCAGTCAGCTCGCGGCGCGCCTGAGCGCGATGGGACGTTCGGACGAAGCACTCGTCGAGTACAACAAACTCTTGGAACGCGATCCGAGCGCCAGCGTCCGTTTGAAGGTAGGTGTTCTGATGAAAAGCTGCGGAGACGATGCTGGGGCGGCTTTACAATGGACGCAGGCACTCCTTGAGGATCGCGCAGCCACCTTCGTCGATTACAGGATTCGCATTCAGACTCCTGGGACTTACCAGCTGTATCTTCGTGCCGGTTCACACAGTGAGGGAAGCGACTCCTTTTACGTACGAATTGTTGAATTGGGCGACGGTCCGGGTGGCAAAATCGCGGATTGGTTTCGGCACTACGTGAAACCTGATAACACTGCGGCAGACTTCGCGGCCAACGACTGGTCAGGATTGTCTGAAGCCGAACGAACTAGCTATGTGGCGTCGCATACGCCAGGCACTCGGATGGTATGGAATCTCTCAACTCCAGGAGATTACACGGTCCGGTTTATCATGCGAGAGAGCGGAACGGCGCTGGACACATTCGTATTTCAGTTATCCAACCGCCCGCCCCCTACAGAACCCGGTCCCCTGAAATCAACGATGACCAAAGAAAAGGTATTCTTGGAATTGGGTGGCCTGGTGGTTGTAGAAGCGGAGCAGTACTTTCTTCGAAACACCGGATCTTCAGGACACGAGTGGCGCGTACTGCCCGAAGAAGCATCTGAGATCGCCACCTACAAGAATAAACGCGGGGGCGCCTATCTCCAATCGTTACCAGATAGTGGCGTTTGGACGAGACACGCGCTTAGCCAAACGGCCGTCCTTGAAGCCGACGCACTTAAGTGGGATCTCGAACGTTACAACCATTGGACGAAAGCAGAACCGGACGACGAGAATTGGTACATCGCGCGGGCGCAGACCTATGCAGGCCTGAACGAAATCGACAAAGCACTTGCCGATCTGTCCAAAATAATCGAACGCAATCCGAAAAACGAGCTGGCCTGGGAAAGCAGAGCACGCATTTTTGCAAATCGGGGGCAATGGAAAAACGCTTCGACCGACTTCTCCAGGGCGCACGAATTGAAGAAGGCTATCAACTACTACAGCCGTTATCAGTACGCTCTGTTGGCTCTCGGAGCGAACGACACCTCGGCATATAGTACTGCTTGTCAGAAACTGCTTCAGCAGGTGGTACAAAGCGAATCACCGAGTGAGCTGCATTTCGCCGGCTGGGCGTGCGCGTTGGCCCCGGAGGCGGTGAACGATTATTCATTGGTGTTGCAACTGGCTCAGAAGGCAATCGATGCTGACGTTGGAAATCAACAATACATCAACGGATTGGCCGCGTTGCAGTTTCGTGCTGGCCAGTTCGCCGAGGCACTGGAGAGCTTTGCTGCGGCTAACAACAGCGAGGAAAGCAGCAAAACGTCTAACGCGTATACGGTTTATTTTCGAGCGATGACCGAGTGGCAACTCAATCGCCAGGAAGACGCCCGCAAAACGCTCGCGCAGGCCAACGAATTGGCGCATCTCGAGTTGAGCGACGCCGATGATCCGCCCGTCTGGAACAGGCGGCTGACCCTCGAACTGCTCGGCAAAGAAGCCGCAGACTTGATCGGGGAAGACGCAGACGGTGGGGAGTAGGCGGGCCTACAAGCACGCAGCGCCAGCAAGTGAGTGAGCAGTAAGCCGGCTGGATCCAGGAGCGCAGCGACGCCGCTTCGGCAATGTGATCAGGCAGTAGTGACAAGACCGACGAAACGGTCGGTGCCGGAACAGCGCTTCGCTCGGTCACGGCCTACACGACGTTTTCGCCTCGTTTCCAGGCCCTGGCCAGGGAATTCGTGGAATCCAAAAGTTTTCTGAAATTGCGTGGTGCTTGCCGGCCGCCATTCTCGCTTATATCGGTAGAGGGCCGTTTTTTGGCGTTTGGTAGCGGAAAACGACGCTCGTCCTCAAGCCACAGTCTCCCAGAAGAGTCTTTCACACGCTGGAGTCTCGAATGTTAAACCAAGTCCTGCAACGCCTGAGCAAGTCCCGCCGCAGTCGTCGCCAAAAAAACCGAGCTCAACGAAGTCGATTCCTGCGAAGCTTCGAGGCGTTAGAAGATCGGCGACTGCTGACTGTTGTCGTGGTGACAGATGCGCTCGAATACGTACCTGAACAGCCAATATCCATTGTCGCCAGCGGGTTTACACCTGGCGAGACGGTCGAGTTTCAGGTGCGTCGAATTGACGAGGCATTGACTGGCAGCGTGCCCGCCTACGAGCCCTGGCAAATTGTCGATGGCAGCCAATTCGATTCGGATGGCACAGGCGACGCTGACGAGGGTGGGAACTACGACCAGGACGGAATGGTCGACGGCGGAATTCAAACGACATGGGCGATTGGTGAGAATGAGAATCCTGGGCGATGGTTCGAGGTCACGACCACGGGACTAACGTCTGGTGAAATTGCCACATGGCAGTTCACGGCCCGAGAAGCTGAGCCATTCGTCCCGTCACCTGTGAGTGTCTCGGTTGACAAGGAAGACTACCAGCCAAGTGAAACGGCCGTCGTTTCGGCTACAGGTTTTACACCAGGTGAGACCGTTGAATTCCTTGTCCTTCACGCTGATGAAACTCCGAATACTGGTGAGGGGCATAGCGCGTGGCAGGTCACCGACGGCAGTGTCGAAGACCTGGACGGTGTGATCGACGGCAACATTCAAACCACTTGGCTGGTTGCAGAAGATGATAGCCTTAATTCGATCTTTGAGTTGACTGCTACAGGACTCACCTCAGAACAACAGGCTGAGACTCATTTTTCTGACGCATTAGATCGACTGTTCTACGAGAATTTTAATAGCGGCAGCTTCATCAAGTCCAACTGGTCAAAAATCGATGCACGGATTGATTTCGATCACGACAATCATAACAAAGGACCGCACGGCAGTTCTAAAGACGGGCTTGTGGAACTGGATGGTGACGATCAGGAGCTTCGATCGAAGACAATCAATCTTAGCAATTACGTTTCCGGCACGTTGAGTTATCAAGTCCAAAACCAGGGCCATGAAAACGTGCCAGAGTCTGTTGACCATTTGCATGTTCAATATAAGAAAAGCGATGGCAGTTGGGCGGACTTGCGGACAGAAACCATCTCCAACACGACAAATCACACGCAAACCGACCGGACTGTCTCACTTCCGTCCGCCGCATTTCACAGTGGCTTTCAATTTCGATTCAATGCGTATGATTCAGACGTAACCAAGGCAGGTGTTGCAAGGGACGATTGGTTTGTTGACGTAGTACAGCTTCACGCGCAGCCAAACAGAAAACCGTCAATTTCGATCAGTGGGGGAGGAGAGGGACTCGACAACGCCAGCCATACTTTGAGTTGGACCGCCTCGGATGTAGACGGGAATCTCAGTACGGTTAGGGGGGAACTTCAGAGCCGGCCATTGGAGGGCGGCGTATGGGCCGGGGTGGGCAATCCTTCATTCGCAACCAATGGCTCACTCGTCCAGTACCCAAGCCACGGTCCTGCGGACTATCGGCTGAAGGTTCAAGCGACCGACGTCAAAGGAGCGAACGTTACGAAGTACTCCAGTATTTTGAATGTTCGCGACGACGACACCACGAAGCCTACGATCTCGGTTACCGACGCATTGGGCGTAGAAATCCCCGAAAACAGCGGTACGACGCAATTTGCCGGGGACGATCAGCAGTTTTTGTGGAGCGTCAACGATGCCTCGGGAAGCACTTCCACCGTGACCATCACGAAAAATGGTCAAGTGATCTCCTCAAGAACCTACGATGAAAATATTGCCGCCGATTCATTTGATTTCAACAACGATGGTGTCGGGCAATTTCAGATCATGATCAACGCGATCGACCAAGATAAAGACCGCCCGAACGACCAGGAGACTCAAAGCGTTACGAGGATCGTCAACGTCTTGAATTCTCCTCCCACTG
>JBLHLE010000771.1:0-4465 GCA_047620805.1 Pirellulaceae bacterium | reverse complement strand
CAAAACGAATTTTTTTCCTCTTAGTCCTTAATATCTTTCAAAGGACCGTCGGCTAGAGGTTCGCTGTTCGACCGCAAGACGAAATAAACTACGGCCATAATTGCGATCAGGGCGAGAAACACCAACGCCGCGCTTACAAGAAACAAGAATCCCCAATTCACTGATACCATCGCCAACATAGTATTTCCTCAAGCACGTTGAACATTCGAAATCATTTGTCTTTGTGATCGTGGGAGACTTCTCGTCTCTTGGAGCGACTGCCTAAAACGACTACCAGAATCGTCACCGCCACGGCGACAAACACGGCCAGAATGCCGCACAGAATCACAATTTCGATAGAACCAAGACCTAACATACGAAACATATTCGAGTACCTCGGATTGGGACGAAGAGAAATCGTCTCAGAACTATAATCGACTAACCCTTAGATTCCTGGATGGGGGCGTTATTTTGAGCCGTCTTTTGTTGGTTCGATAGAAAATAGACGAGCAGTCCAACGCAGGCCAAACCACCGACGATCATAGCGCCGCCAACCACAACTACTAACAACAATTCAACCATTCCAATCCCCATCTGCTTGCACCTCGACATTTGTAGATTTCGTGTCACAATTATCGGGTATTCGCGAGGTCGTCCTTCTTCTTGGTCCCTTTTGGTCGAAAAATGGCTTATTGGTAAAATAATGGCGGAAACACACAAATACTGGCTGATGAAGACAGAGCCAACTTGTTATTCGATTGACGATTTGGCCCAAGCGCCCAAGAAAACCACTTGCTGGGACGGTGTTCGCAACTATCAGGCCAGGAACATGATGCGAGATGAAATGAAAAAGGGGCACGAAGTTTTACTTTATCATTCCAACGCCAACCCACCTGCCGTTGTCGGTGTTGTGAAGATTGTTAAAGAATCGTATCCCGATCACACTGCCTGGGACACAAATGACAAGCACTACGACCCCAAATCCAGCATCGACAGCCCACGATGGTTCATGGTGGATGTCAAGCTTGTAAAGAAATTCAAAAAACCCATTGCACTTGACGAACTTCGCGGTGAAAAACCGCTCGCGGAAATGGAACTACTCCGCAAAGGATCACGGCTGTCAGTGCAAGCCGTCCGCGCCAAGGAATTTCAGCACATCTTAAAACTCGCAGGTGCGAGTTAGTTCGCATCCCCGCGAAGGTTACCATGTCTCCCCACCCGCTGCATTGGCTAGACGAATCGTTGGCGAAACTTTCCACTGCCAATTTGCTGCGCGAGCGGATGGCGCGCGGCTCGATGCAGCGAGCTGACCTCATCGAACTGGAGGGGCAACAACTCATCAATTTCGGCAGCAATGATTACCTCGGATTGGCCGCCGAAGGACTGGCTGACGCGGTCGCCAAGAATCTAGCGCGAACCGGTTGGGGAGCCGGAGCCAGCCCGATCGTTACCGGACGCTCCGTTAGCCATGCGGATTTAGAAGCTGCCCTGGCAAAATTCGAGGGCAGCGAGGATGCTCTGCTATTTCCTACTGGATTTGCTGCCAACTGTGGCACAATCCCCGCCGTCGTCGGTCAGGACGATGTCATCTTTAGCGATTCCAAAAACCACGCCAGTATCATTGATGGCTGCCGTCTGTCGAAAGCGAAGGTCGTTATTTACCCCCACTGCAACTTCGACAAGCTAAGTGAATTGCTACACTCTAGCCAACAGTATCGCCGTTGCTTAATCGTCACCGATACGCTCTTCAGTATGGACGGCGATCTCGCTCCACTGCCCCAACTCGCTCAACTCGCCTCTGAGCACAATGCCATGCTGATGGTCGACGAGGCCCATGCGACAGGTGTATTTGGCGACAGTGGACGTGGAGTCTGCGAACACTTCGGTGTCGAAGAGGGCGTTCACATTCGAGTCGGAACGCTCAGCAAAGCCTTGGGATCCGCAGGAGGATTCGTGGCAGGTTCCAAAGAACTTGTTCGATGGTTGGCCAACACCTCGCGAACTTATGTTTTCTCCACGGCGGCTCCCGAAGCGCTCGCCATCGCCGGACTGGCCGCGTTGGAGAATGTTCGGTCGCAGCCGCAACGACGCGAAATGCTTTTGAAACGTGCCGCGGAGCTTCGTCATCAACTCCAAGATCACGGTTACAACACTCTGAACTCCGCGAGCCAAATCATTCCTGTCGTTATTGGTTGCCCCAAAACCACAATGGAAATCGCCGCACAGTTACGAGAAAACGGGATGCTCGTTCCCGGCATCCGGCCGCCGACCGTCCCGCAAGGAGAGTCGTTGCTGCGGATCAGTCTGAGCTACTCCCACACGCCCACGCATATCGACTCACTAGTGAATTTATTGCAAACTTTGCTGCCAAAACGAACGAGCTGAACGAATTAACATCCCAACAGCCAAGATCGTCGCGCGCAAACCGAATACCCGTTGACAGTTCTCGACATTCAAACTGCGACCTGCCGAATTCAGACCAAACCGGCCTACACCTTCCGACTCAAACTCTACCTCCTTTGACTCACATTCCAACTCTTTCGACTCACATTCCAATAGTCCACCACGGGAGCCCGCATGCGATATCAGTTGAAGCAAAAAATCTGGTCATGGGGAAACGACTTTCAAATCAACGATAACAACGGCGATCCCGTCTTCTTAGTAGATGGCCACGTGTTCTCTTGGGGCAACAAACTTTCGTTCCAAGACATGCAGGGCAGTGAGTTGGCCTTCATTTCGCAAAAACTCCTGACCTTCATGCCAAAATATGAAGTCCATCGCAACGGTGCCATGTTTGCTGAAATCGTCAAGGAATTCACCTGGTTCAAAAATCAGTTTACGCTCGATGTTCCCGGCCCAAACGATTACCAAATCGACGGTAGCTTCTGGGAATACGAATATCAATTCACCCGCCAGGGAAGAACGGTGGCCAAGGTGTCCAAGGCGTACTGGTCGTGGTCGGATACCTACGGCGTCGATATTATCGACGGGGAGGACGACGTGTCGATTCTAGCTACAGTGGTGGTGATCGATCTCGTCTGCCACAATGACAAAAAGAATGACTAGTGCGATTAGCATTGCATTCGTTGCTACGCTTCGCGTAGATAACTACGTGACGAAACCACAGGAGGCGGAATGGGGCGCAACATAGAAATCAAAGCCAAGATTCACGATTGGCAAAAACAACTAGCGCTGGCCGATTCGCTCAAAACCGAGCCGATCGCCGAGCTTCATCAGCACGACACATTCTACATCGTGCCGTCTGGCAGACTCAAATTGCGAGTCTTCCCCAACAACATTGGCGAATTGATCCAATACTACCGCGACGACGTTTCGGATGCCAAGAGATCGAATTACACAATCTTTCGTACCGACGATCCCGAAACGCTTCATCGAACGCTCGCCGACTCAATTGGCGTCCGCGGCCAAGTCATTAAGAGTCGAGCGCTCGTCATGATCGATCAAACGCGCGTTCATTTCGACCGAGTGGAGGGTCTCGGCGAGTTCATGGAACTGGAAGTGGTTTTACACGACGACCAAAGCGACTCAGAAGGCACAACCATCGCCGATGCATTGATCGAGGCCCTCGAAGTGCGGCCGCAAGACCTGTTGGAATGTGCCTACATCGACCTGCTGGAAAATGCGAGCAGTTCGAATGCCACGTAACGTGGAACGTGGGTAAAAACCGCGTCTATCGGCGTTTTTCCGCATCTCCAAGTGTAAATCGGCGACTTCTACTGCCCGCGAGGTGCCACCATATGGGAATTCTGCCCGCCCAGAGGCCTCCGCTGTCGTGACGCCGCCCCCCCTCAACCGAGCCTCCTACTCGCTGTTGAAATATCTCGCAGCTTTCAGACTTGGTTTGTCGCATTGGCCGCGTGAATTGCCTATATTGTTAGCCCAGTTATAGCTCCAGACAAACTCGCGAAGATCGCATGGAGCTCCTTCCAACACATCATGCCCAACACAAGAGGACTAAAAGATGAACGCTCGTAAATTGAGTGGACTTTTCCTTCCGCTCCTTTTCTTTGCACTTGTCATTCCGGCGAATGCGGACGTTAAGTTAGCATCGATCTTCGGCGACTCGATGGTAATTCAACAAGAGATGGCAGCCCCAGTATGGGGTTGGGCCGAAGCCGGCGAAAAAGTCACCGTGAAGTTCGGCGACCAATCGAAATCCACCGAAGCTGGCAAAGACGGAAAATGGCAAGTTAATCTCGATGCGCTGAAGGCTAACGCCAAAGGCCAATCACTAACAGTGACTGGCAACAACACCGTCGAGGTTAAGGACGTATTGGTCGGCGAAGTTTGGATCTGCTCGGGGCAATCCAACATGGAATGGCGACTAGGAAATGCCTTAAATCCGAAAGAAGAGATCGAGGCATCGGATCATCCGCAGATTCGCCTTTTTGACGTTCCAGGCCACACGACTTCGCCAGTTGCAAACGACACCTGCCCTGGCAGCTGGAAAGTTTGCTCGCCCGCA
>JBLHLE010000770.1:0-4466 GCA_047620805.1 Pirellulaceae bacterium | reverse complement strand
GGATCAACCGAAATCAGGTCGCTCACACTTTGGCAACGATCTTGGAAAAGTACACGATCGAAGATATGTCAGTGGAAGATCCGCCGTTGGAAGACGTCATTGCCCAAGTATTCTCACAGGTCAACGTCGCCGGCCACAGCGGGCAACTCGAAGACAACACCGAAAAGTGAGAGCCGGGCGATGGCGAATGCCGTTTACAACCAAGTGCTCACATGGTGGGTCATCCTGCGACTCGGCATCGAGGAACGTTTGGTCTATCGCGGCGACTTCGCGCTCGGCACACTCATGCGCTTCCTCCCTATCATCACTCAGATCTTTCTCTGGTGGGCAATCTTTGAATCGGTAGGGGCCGGCGATCGCGCCGCGGGACGCATCGCCAATTATTCTTACTCTGACATGGTCGCCTACTACCTGTTGACGATGCTCGCTCGAGCGTTCTCGAGCATGCCTGGCCTGGCATCGGGAATTGCTGGCCAGGTTCGCAATGGCGAAATCAAAAAGTTTATGATCCAACCGATCGACATGATTGGCTACCTGCTGATCAATCGCATCGCGCATAAGCTGGCTTATTACTCCGTTGCCGCCGGTCCATTTGCACTCGTCTTCTTTTTGTGCTCGGGATTCTTTCCCGGTGTGCCGGACATAACAACGATTGCCGCCTTTGTCGCCGCGTTGTTGATGGGATTCGTACTCGGCTTCTTCCTGGAAGCCAGTATTGGCATGATCAGTTTCTGGTTTCTCGAAGTCAGCTCGCTACTGTTTGTCTATATGTTGTTCAGCTTTTTCCTCTCCGGTCACATGTTCCCCTTAGACATGCTCCCAGCCGGCTGGGGAACGATTGTCGACTATTTGCCACTGAAGTATTTGGCCTACTTCCCCGCAGCCGTGTTTCTCGGCAAAGTAACGGGACCAGAACTGACTAAAGGCTTGCTCATCGAGCTGGGCTGGATTTTGTTCTTCATTGCATTTTGTCGTTTCACGTTTTGGCGTGGTCTTAAACGCTATAGCGGATTTGGGGGTTAGAAATGAATAGACCAACGAATTCGTACGACGCGTCTGCCAATGACGCCGCTTCGCATGCCAACTTCTCAGACGCACCGCGGGGCCCCGCTTATCTCAAGGTGTTCTTGACGTTTGCGCGCAACAGCTTGATCCGAGACATGACATTTCGGACGAACTTTATTTTACAGTGCATTTCGTCGACATCATGGGCGTTTATGAACATCGGCTTTTATGAACTGATCTTTTCGCACACGCACTCCATTGGTGCCGATACCGGCTGGGGCAAAGACGAATTCTACGTATTCCTGGCGACGACCTGGTTAATTAATAGCTTGGTTCAAGCGTTCTTCATGCCAAACGTGCAGGAATTCAGCGAACTTATTCGCACAGGCAATCTGGACTTCGCTTTACTCAAGCCGATCGACACACAGTTTCTTATATCGTTCAACAAAGTGGATTGGTCGTCGCTTTCCAACTTCGGCGTCGGTCTTCTGCTATTGGTATATGCCGCGTTGCAATTGTCGGAGCGACCAATTTCGCCAATCGATTTTGGCGTGGTGACGATCGCGCTGTATTTTTTCTACTTGCTCTGTGGAGTGGCGATTCTGTACAGCTTGATGATCGCCTTAGCAGCGACCAGCATTTGGTTAGGTCGCAATCAGTCTCTATATAACTTTTGGTTCTACATCACGAACTTCTCCCGCTATCCGATGGAGATTTACAAAACGGGTTACGGTTTGCCGCTGTACTACACTTTTACCTTTGTCGTGCCGGTGCTGATCGTAGTAAATATCCCCGCCAAAGTCATGGCTCAGCCGGTCGCCACAACGCCAGAGAGTATTGTGCCACTCGCAGTTTTCGCGATTTTCGCGACACTAGGCAGCCTGCTGGCTTCGCGATGGGTTTTTAAGCGAGCGCTGTTGAGTTACCGCAGTGCGAGCAGCTAGGCTATGATTGAATCTTTTGATCAGTTACGCGTCTCCTAAGGACCCTCCGAATGTCGGGCAACTCCAAGCTACTGGCCTACCTTCAGCTGTTTCGCATCCCCAACGTCTTCACGTCGATCAGTGATGTGGCGATGGGTTATGTCGTAGTCAACTCGGCCACTCTGAACTGGGGTGAACTTGCCTGCTTAGTGGCGGCGTCCAGCTTGCTGTACACAGCCGGAATGACCCTAAACGACGTCTACGATGTAGACGAAGACACGAAGGAGCGCCCGGATCGCCCGATACCTTCGGGGCGGATATCTTTGGGAACGGCTCGCTCTTTGGGATACGGCATGTTAGTTGGCGGTGTCGCATTTGGCTTCGCGGCGGGTTACATTCCCGGAGGCGAACCCGAATTCGCCTGGCGAAGTGGAGTCGTGGCCACGCTGATCGCCGTATTTGTGTTGCTGTACGACAAGGTCTTGAAAAAGACTGACGCAGCCCCGGTCGCGATGGGTGCCTGCCGTTTCTTCAACGTGCTATTGGGTATGAGTACGGCAACAGCACTCCAAGGTGCCGGAGACGTCGGTCCCGGTGCCCCGCTTGCCTTGCTCGGTTTTGAGCAGTACCAACTTCTCATCGCTGGCGGCATTGGTGTCTACATAATTGGCGTGACGTTGTTCGCCAGGACGGAAGCCGTCACAAGCAACCGCGCGATGCTCACAATGGCTACGGCGATCATGGGATTCGGCATTATATTGTTGATATTGGTTAACCGCTATTACCACGGTTCGAAACCGCTCACGTTTAACAATGAACTGACGTGGATGCTCCTCGTGCTGCTTCTCGCCGTAACGATAATTCGACGTTGCATTTCCGCCATCAGCAACCCGGAACCTCGATTCGTGCAAGCAGCGATCAAAAACTGTATTTTATCGTTGGTCGTTCTCGATGCCTCATTGGCTCTGCAGTTTGGCGGGCAGTATTTCGGCATTGGTGTGCTTTGTCTGTTGATTCCAACACTGCTACTGGGACGCTGGGTTTACTCGACGTAACAAGTCCAGAAGCAAAACGCGTCAATCGCCGAATGCCAGCCTCGACCACGCCGGCACCTGTATCCCCGGACACTGTCACAGGAGAGATTGTTGAATTGTCAATCTTGCAGGTAGCAGAGCAGGGGAGTCTCTATTCGCCGGATTCACCAGCGGTTTGCATGATGGCGTCGACGACCCCTTCCATATCGTAGGTTGTCGCTTCAGCGGCGGGCGAGAAGCCGAGTTCCCTGAGAGTGTCGGAAGTAATCGGGCTGATGCTGACGAGTTTAGTTTTCTGTAGGTCACTGCCAAACATCTGAACCAGCGAGCGGGCGATAGCGGAACTCGTGACGGTCACCCAATCAAATTCTCCGTTCTTCAAAGCAGTCGCGATGTCCTCATCGGACTGGACAACGTCCGAATGTTCGTAGGCCGCGACTTCATTGATGTTATGTCCAGCCTCGGTCAGCATCTGTGTCAACACGTCGCGACCTCGGCTGGCCCGAATGGAAACGACATTCAGTGGGCTCGAAGAGGCCTCGATCAGCTCTGTCGCCAGCGACTCGGCGCGACGCTGCTGAGGAACCAAATCCGCTTTGAGATGATATTGCTCGAGCGCTTCCGCTGTGCTCGCTCCTACGGTAGCGATCTTGGTGCGGCCAAGAATGCGAGTGTCGTGCTGTTCCAGCAGGCGTTGCATGAAGTGCTGCACACCATTGCTACTTGAAAACAACAACCAATCGACGGCAGCGGACCCTGCATCGGACAACATCTGAATGATCGCGTCGACAGGCTGCCAATCGGACGGGGGGGAAATCTTGATCGTCGGTTGCGAAAAAACATTTCCGCCCAGTCGAGTCAAGCGCTCGCTTAGTTTATCTCGATCGCTCGCTGCGCGGGTGACGAGGATTCGCTGGCCGTATAGCGGCCGTTTGTCAAACCAAGACAGGGTACTAGCTAGGTTCGCGACTTGCCCCACGATCACGACAACGGGTGGGCGGATCTTACCCTCAACCATTTCGGCTACTTCGCCGAGCGTGGTGAACCAAGATTGTTGATCTGCGAAACTACATCGTCGGATAAGGGCGGTTGGAGTAGCGGGATCCTTACCGGCTCGCAACAATCCCTCGGACCACTGTGCGACCGTGGTAACTCCCATATAGAAGACCAATGTTCCGGGGAAATTCGCCAGCGCTTTGTAATCCAACTCGGTTTGCTGTTCGGTTTCGGCTCGTTGCTGTCCGGTGATAAAAGCGACTGCAGAAGCATGATCGCGGTGAGTGATAGGTACTCCCGCGTAACTGCCAGCAGCCAGTGCGGCCGTAATGCCGGGAATTATTTCAAAAGGGATATTCTCAGCAGCGAGAACTTCGGCCTCCTCGGCTCCACGAGCAAAAACACCGGGGTCACCCCCTTTGAGCCGCACAACAACTTTGCCGCTGTTGGCTCGGGCGACGAGGGCTTGGTTGATTTCCGCCTGTGACCATATGCGTGAATTCCCGTG
>JBLHLE010000769.1:0-4467 GCA_047620805.1 Pirellulaceae bacterium | reverse complement strand
TCTTGGGCCTTAATCATGAGAAACTGACATACAAATTCCAGGGTCGAAAATTCCGCCTCACCGATGTCCACGGCGTCGTTCAAAATAAAATTTTGGTCTAGCCAGTCTCCTCAATCGAAGCAAGATACCTGTTGGTTACCCAGCTTAATCCACAAAGCCCCACTATTTGCACGGTGTGCCCAGTAGTATTGAAGGTTTGGCGAACACGGCAAGTCTGTTCCGATTTTGCGGGCTATGCTTAGATACCGCCGGCATTGTCCTATTTTCACTCTGGTCCTATTTTCACTCTGGTCCTATTTTCACTCTGGTCATTGTTGTCAAAACCAGCGACAATTGGCGTTATTGTTACATTGACCAACGCTAGTTAACACATTGTGTTACACATGGGAAAACAGCTGATGAAGTTCGCCAAAGTTTATCACATAGCAGTTCTGCTTGGACTCATTGCGATATCGGCGCGCGCTGAAATGCCAATCGCTCCCGCCAACTCTCAACAAATCGCCAGCTGGATCGACGAGTTGCAATCGGATTCATTCGTTATCCGTGAGAAAGCTACCGAAAATCTTATTCACGCTGGTCAAGGCGTCGTGTTGCCACTGATTGCTTCTGCCAAGTCGAGAGACCGCGAAGTCATGTTCCGCTCCGTAATGATTCTTAACGATTTGGCGATTAACAATCTCGAAAGCCCTCTTAGTGAAGCGGCGTGGCGCGGGCTGAAAGAAGTAGTCAGCCAAAACAATGGACAGTCAGCTGCTAGACGAGCGGAGACGGCACTTCAGGAATTCTATATTGCCCGCGAGGGGCGTGCTGTTGCACGCCTGCAAGAACTCGGCGCAAATCTCGAGTACTACACCCGCATGATTGAGGGGCGCTATGTTCCAGTCGTCACCAGTGTCGTCATCGGAGACACTTGGATGGGCGGTGTTAATGACCTGCACCAAATGCGTTGGATCCGCACTATCGAACGAATCACGCTAACAGGTGAAAAGGTGCGAGACGATTGGGTCGAGCCGATTGCCGAAGTGAATCACGTGGCGGAGTTTTCCATCAAGCGGGCGAAAGTCACCGCAGCGTGTCTCCCTGCGATTCAAAAGATGAAACAACTTAGCATCCTGAAACTTCATTATCTTGAGCTCGACAATGGCTCACTGGAGACGCTGAAGAAACTTACGCAGCTGACGAAACTCGAACTCTATGGCACCAAGTTTTCGCGACAGAATCGGCACCTGCTCCAAGATGCATTGGTTTCGACCATCGTAGATATTCGCCAAGGAGGTTTCCTCGGCGTCGGCTGCGAACAGATTACAGACCAGTGCACAATTGCGTACGTTCACAGCGGCAGCGCAGCACATGAAGCTCAACTTCGACCCGGTGATGTCATCGTTAAGTACAATGGCAAAGAGGTCGCCGATTTCGAAGCCTTGACCGAGCTCATTTCTGAAAACAAGGCTCGTGACGAAATCACTATCGACGTTTCTCGCCACGGAACGATTCTCAGCAAGAAGTTGACCTTGGGCGAATGGGAATGACTCGTATTGATTGATGACGCACCACGATTATCTGACGATACGGTCCTTGATAATTGGACATTGACCATTCGATCACCCCCGCGATTTCCAGCTGAACAGAATTCGCAGCGCGTCAATTCACCTCGGTCAATGAGCGTAGCTACAGACGGGCATCAAATCCCAATGTACTTTGGCGTTTCAATAAGAGACTTTGTTGGTTGATTTACCCTGAGATGCGATTCTAGCCCGGATTATTCGTAACCCGACGCGTAAGCGAGGAAATCCGGCGAGTTTCCTCGCTTACCCGTCGGGTTACTATTGCGCCGTGTTTTGGGAAAGTTGGCGACAAACTCATGTCCACAAACGACTTGCAATGAGCCAAGGTCTACTCATGAATAATCCGGGCTAGGACCCTCTCCCGAAGCGGAGCTTCGACCTCTCCCAAACGGGCGACAGCGCCCGAGGGAGAGGTGGCAGTATTCGAGCGTCGCTATTCTAAATACTTGCGGGGTATAGAAAGTCGGGGTATAGAAAGTCGGGGTATAGAAAGTCGGGGCTACGACGTGGTGGGCTACAACGGACCGTCAATCGGTTCACGCGGGTGATTTCAACTGCTAAACTGATGGTCTCTATTGGACACAAAATAGCACGCATAATTAGTGGAGAGCACTCATGCAGTTGATGAGAGTACTAGCGACGATTTGTCTTGTTTTCGCGTTGTCGGCATCCGCCATTGCTGAGAAGTCGAAGGCGTTGATCGTCGAAGGGCAGAACAATCACGGCATCTGGCCCAAGACCAGCAAGATGATGAAGAAGTATTTGGAAGAGACGGACAAGTTTACCGTCGACATCGTAACAACGGCCCCCAAGGGTATCGACCCTAAATTCAAGCCCGACTTTAGCAACTACGATGTTGTCGTCTCGAACTACAACGGCGCACCTTGGCCCGAGGCTACTCAAAAAGAATTTCTCGAATATGTAGCCGGCGGCGGTGGTTTTGTAGTTGTCCACGCGGCCAACAATTCATTCGGCAACTGGCGCGAGTACAACAGAATCATTGGACTCGGCGGTTGGGGCGGCCGCAACGAAGCGAGCGGACCGTACGTTTATTACAACGACGAAGGCAAACTGGTTCGCGACGAGAGCAAAGGCAGCGGCGGCCACCACGGACCGCAACATGACTTCAGCATCATCGTTCGCGACGCGGAGCACCCGATCACTAAAGGCATGCCCGGCGAGTGGCTGCACGTTAAAGATGAACTTTACGATTTACTTCGAGGGCCCGCCGAAGACATGCAAGTGCTGGCAACGGCAAAGGCCTCCAAAGACAAAGGCGGTTCGGGGCGACACGAACCTATGATCTTTACGGTTTCGTACGGTAAAGGTCGCGTCTTCCATACCCCAATGGGGCACGCAGACTACTCGCAGGAATGCGTTGGTTTCATCACGACGCTGCAACGCGGAACCGAGTGGGCTGCGACTGGCAAAGTCACTATCCCCATTCCAAAAGATTTCCCAACTGCCGACAAGACGAGTTTGCGAAAGTACGAAGAATAGCATTGCGGGCGGGCGGAAATTAGAAATATGGCCAGTGCTACAGACTCTAGCACTGGCCTATTTTTTTGGTTCATCCGGGAATTCCGGGGGGTTCGATTCACCTGGCGAGTGTGAGAAATCACAAGAGACTACTATTCGTCGATCGATTTTGGCCGGAAAGGCCTGGGAAATAAGATGTCTCATGATGTCGCCCCAAACTGAATCTTGTACACGGAATACATTTCAGTTCCTAAGTATCTGCTTACCTAGAAACATAATATTCGTTTCTTCTGGGGGTAGGTGATTATTTCAGCGATCTCCATTGGAATCAGCTTACACATCCATTCGGTTCAATCGTCACCATTGGCAAAGCCGTGGTCTTCTCCGGCGAGTTTATCGCCTCTCGAGGCAGTCTGGTCTTGAAAGAAGGTACGTTTTTAGTGACCTGTGCGCTGGCGGAATTGCGCTTGGGAGAGGCTTAGGGAAGAACGAAACTCCACTTAGAAAGTCGCTGGAATGGGAAGGCAACAGAAAAGAAGAAAAGCGTCGGCACTTGTCGTGGTTCTTTTCGTCATCGGGCTGACTATGACGTTGTCGTACGCCATGATTCGCATGCAACATAGTGTCGCCAAAGTCCAGATTAACTCTGGATTGTCAGCGACCGCAAACCAGACGGCGATGTCCGCTTCTATGATTGCGTTGAAGAAAATCAAGGAGGGCTCATGGGGCGGTCCCGACTCTACACTGACCGGGTCTTTAGGCACTAACGAGACCTACCTAATAACGTACACGTCCGGCGACTCTTCGCTCGATCCAAGTCATGTCGATTGGGCAGACAATCCGTATCGAATAACCATTGTCGCCAAATCGACCATCACTGATGCGGGAGGAAGCGGCGTCACGGCCGAACATTCCGAGACGTTCGTCGCGCGGCTCGTTCCTGAGCAATTGGAAAGTGAACCATCAGACTGGGCGACGTTTCAAAATTACACGATTTATCAAACGGGGACTGGCAACATCAAGTTGGACCCGCCCATTTCGATTGTCGGCCCCGTAAAACTGCAGGGACAACTAAAACTTCCCCAGCACTATCCGATCGCGTTCGAGGAAACAAGCAATGACTTGCTCTTTATAGTGATCAATTCATCGAACCTCACCAGCGAAGAGCAGAAACGTAAAAGCAGTTTTGAGAGCTGGGGATTTGATATCAAGTTACTTTCAGCGTATGCTTCTCAATCGTCATACGAAAACGAGAAAACACTTTACGAAGTTGCCTATGTGTCGGAAGAAGCACCGCCGGGAAATGTGGGCGCGAAGTTTTCGAATTTCCAGACCGGCGTGGTGAACGAAGTAAGAGCACTTTACGACGAATTTGGAATATCCAATGCCGGAAGCGTTTCGACAGAAACCTGGGCATGGGTAA
>JBLHLE010000768.1:0-4478 GCA_047620805.1 Pirellulaceae bacterium | reverse complement strand
GAACAAATAGTGGTTGGAATCTGACGCCACAGGATACGTACTATATCGGTCGCCATTGGGGGAACGCTTCGCAGATTCACGACGGTGTGATCGATGACGTTGCAATTTATCGCCGCGCTCTTTCGCAGCAGGAAGTTGAATCGCATTATCACGCTGGATCATTTAATGTTGCCGAGGTTACTCAAACTCCGCTTCAACTCGGCCCCTCCACACACTACTTTCGGCACGAATTCGAATTCACGGGTGATCTGCAACTTGTTGACAGTTTGGCCGTCAACGCGTTGATCGATGACGGCGCGGTGTTTTATTTGAACGGTGCAGAGGTAACGCGTTGGAATATGCCAACTGGTACTTTCAATCATTCCACTCCCGCCTCTGCAGAGACAATTGCAGATTTTCAAACGAACTGGATTGAGCTATCGACCGCTGCACTTGTCAATGGCACGAATGTCTTGGCTGTTGAACTTCACCAAGCGGCAGGCGACACTACCGACGGACTGTTTGCTGCAGAGTTGCGCGTCAGCGAGATCATCACGACCGCTCAGGAGTTTCGCGCGAACGATGAAGAGTGGATCGAGTTATACAATCGAGGCGATCAACCGATCGACTTGTCGGGCTGGTCACTTGATGGCGACATCGATTTTCAGTTTCCGGGAAACTTGACGTTGATGTCCGATCAGTACGTCGTCATCAGCAACAATGCAGTCGATCTGTCCGTTCGTCATCCAGGTGTCACTATTCTGGGCGATTTCAACGGGCAATTGGGGAATTCGGGGGCGAGTTTTCGCTTGTTGGACCAAAATCGCAATCCCGCTGATGAACTTACATATTTCGATGGTGGACGTTGGGCGGAATACGCAGATGGCGGCGGGAGTACTTTGGAGTTGCGCGACCCAGATTCCGACAATATGCAACCAGAGAGTTGGTCCAATAGTCTCGAAGATAGTCGATCTCAGTGGAACACCTATTCTTATCGTGGAGTCGCAGCAGCGGATATCGGTCCGACGAATTTCAATGAGTTCATTCTTGGTCTGCTCGACGTTGGAGAGCTTCTGTTAGACGACATCCAAGTTGTCGAAGATCCTGGCAACACCGCTCGACAACTTATCCAAAACGGCAATTTTGATTCCGGTAACAGTTCCGCGTGGCGAATTCTCGGGAATCATGGTCAAAGTCAGATTGTTCTCGATCCAGATGATGCCAGCAATAATGTTTTGCATCTAATCGCGACTGGGCCGACGGAACATTTGAGCAACCACGCCGAGACCACGCTGAAGCATAACGGCAACTTCGTGAGTATCGCAAATGGGGTGGAATACGAGATCTCGTTTCGGGCTCGCTGGATCGCCGGGTCCCCACAGCTTCATTCTCGACTGTACTTCAATCGTCTCCCTCATACGACAATTATCGATACTCCAAATGTTTCGGGCACGCCCGGCGTGGAAAACTCCACCTTCATCGCTAACGCGGGGCCAACATTTGAACAGCTTCGTCACAATCCAGCGGTGCCACTTGCCAACGAAGCGGTGACAGTCTTTGTTAAAGCACAGGATGCTGACGGAGTCTCGGATCTGACTCTCTGGTATGCGGCTGATGGTGGTGGCTGGACCACAGTCAACATGGCGTCGATTAACGACGGTTTTGCAGGAATAATTCCCGGTAATTCTGCGGGGAGCAGCGTGCAGTTTTTCGTTGCAGGGCAGGACGCCCTCGGGGCGACTTCACACTTCCCCGCAGGCGGCCCCGACTCTCGCGCCATGTATCGGGTTGAAGATGGACAAGCTCAACTTCGATCGCTGCACAATTTCCGCATCATCATGACCGATGCGGATACCGATCGGTTACATGAGAATACAAACCTTACCAGCAACGCATTGTTGGGCGCGACGGTGATCTACGATGAAAGCGAGGTGTTTTACAACGTCGGCGTGCGACTCAAGGGCTCCGTTTATGGGCGACCATTTGATAACCTCGTCAGCTATGTTGTGCAGTTCGATCCAGCTCAATTATTCCGCGGTGTTCACAGTTCTGTATCCGTTGACCGCTCGGCGCGCGGCCCAGTGGGAAGCCCCAATATCGATGAACTCTTGATCAAGCACGTCGCGACCGTAGCTGGTGGCATTGTCAGCCGGTACGACGATGTCATTCGAGTTATCGCACCGAGGAGTCAACAATCCAGTGTCGCTCAACTTGGAATGGCATTGTATGGAGACGTGTTCCTCGATAGTCAGTTTCCCAATGGAGGCGACTATCCCGTTCACGAGTTCGACGGGGCATACTATTTGACTCGCACTATTGACGGAGATCCTGAAAGCTTGAAGGTTGTGGAGCCCGGGCCCATTTCCTACACCGATATCCGCGATCTGGGCGATGCCAAAGAGGCTTATCGACTGAACTGGATTATTAAAGACCAACGCAACGAAGATGACTTTTCTCATATCGTCGAAATGAACCAAGCGTTTAGTTTGTCCGGCGCTGAATTGGATGAAGTTATCGATGAAATCATTGACGTCGATCAATGGATGCGGTTGTTCGCATTGGTCTCCCTTACCGGAGTCGTCGATGCCTATACTCTCGGCAGTCCACACAACTTGCGTGTTTACGAGCGGCAGACAGACGGACGAATTATCGCATTGCTGCACGATATGGATACGTCATTTTTACGAGCGGTCGACGCCTCGCTGTACGGCGGCGCAAACTGGAATCTCGTTCGAATCCTGGAAAGGCCTCAGTTCAAACGCGTTTATCTAGGGCATTTACTCGACCTGATCGCGAATACCTACAACGAAGAATATATGGAGCGATGGACGGACCATTACGCCGATCTGGCGGATAGCGACTTTAGTAGCATTCTGAATTACATTCGCGACCGCGGGAATTTCGTTCTCGAGCAATTACCATTGCAGATTGCCAACACGCCCTTTGAGATTACGACAAATGGCGGGCTCGATTTCACGATCGATCAGCCGCAAGTCACATTGCAGGGCAATGGTTGGATCGATGTCGCCGAGATTCGGCAGATAGGAAACACGTCTGCGTTGAACGTCGTCTGGATTGATGAAGACACGTGGGAGATTGTGCTGCCGTTGTCGCCAGGTGCCAATGAGTTGAGGATTGAGGCTTACGATCGGCAGGGCGCGTTGCTGGCTTCTGATTCGACTACGGTAACGACGACAGCGCAACAGCCAACATTAATTGACGCGTTGCGCATCAGTGAAGTTATGTATCATCCACACGACCCTCCTGCGGGAAGCGTTTGGGATGCAAATCAATTCGAGTTTATTGAGCTAACAAACATTAGTAACGCCGCGATCAGTTTAGCGAGTGCGGAATTTGTCAACGGTGTTACGTTTTCCTTTCCAACACTAACATTGCAACCGCACGAGTTTGTAGTCGTAGTCAGGAACCAAGCCGCGTTCGAAAGTCGATACGGCACCGGCGTCACAATCGCTGGCGAATTTTCTGGCGGCCTTCGCAATAGCGGAGAGACCGTTCAATTAAACGACTCCGCGGGATCGTCGATTACGCTATTTACTTATGACGACGGAGGCGTGTGGCCCGGTCGCGCTGACGGAGATGGTAGTTCGTTGGAGGTCACGGATTTCGCAGGCGACTATACGAATCCTGGGAATTGGCAAAGTAGCACGCAGTTCGGCGGAACACCCGGTGATGCGATTTTGCTGCCGGTCGCCGACGTTGTGATAAACGAAGTCCTGACGCACACGGATATTCCCGCTGTGGACTCTATCGAACTGCACAATGCTACCAATGCGGACATCGAAATCGGCGGTTGGTTCATCAGCGATTCGACCAACGACTACCGTAAATTCCGCATTCCAGATGGAACGCTGTTGTTAGCCAACGCGTATCTCGTATTCGATGAAGCAGACTTCAATCCGACGATGGGTGCTGCGACAAGTGACTTTGGTTTGGACAGTGCCCATGGTGATGACGTTTGGTTAGTCGCGGCATTGTCGGACGGGACGTTAACGCGTTTTGTCGATCACGTCGAATTTATTGCAGCCGCTAACCGTGAATCGTTCGGGCGATGGCCGAACGCCGTTGGAGATCTTTACCCAATGATTTCCAATACGTTCGGATTGCCGAACAGTGGGCCGCGCGTCGGGCCGTTAACGATAAACGAAGTGATGTATCATCCGCCGTCCAACGACCCGAATCTCGAGTTTGTTGAGATTCATAACTCCACGGCGGCGGCCGTTTCATTAAACAATTGGCAAATCTCGGGTGGCGTCTCGTACGCGTTCCCTGATGGAGCTACGCTCGGAGCGGGTGAGTACTTGGTAGTTGTGCCGTTCGATCCACTGAATATCGCCAACGCCGCCCTAGTCGACCAATTTCTACTGAAATATGGTGTCAGCAACATCAATTGGCTCGGTGGTTACTCCGGTCAGCTGGACAACAATGGCGAACGCATACAACTGTTGCGTCCCGATACTCCTCCTCTGGGCGAACCGGGG
>JBLHLE010000767.1:0-4484 GCA_047620805.1 Pirellulaceae bacterium | reverse complement strand
GTGGCACAGCCTATCTGATTTATCTCATGCTGGACGGTAGCAGGCCGCCTCAGCATGACCCAAAACGCATATACATTGATGCGGCGAACCGACCACTGAAAGATGTTGGCTCCGATTTAGTCCGCGCCATCCACAAAGTTTCAATGGGCTCGAAACAGTACAGCTGTGATGAAGACGAACCGCTTTAAGTCCTTGCTAGCCAATAACGCTTTGACATCGCGAGGTACGAGCCGATGCTCAAGGCCTCTGTTCAAGAACGCCGAGCGTTGGATTGCGACCTTGGATACTAATGATGCATTTCAGTAATTTAGCCATAAGCACTCGAGTTTGACCTCTTTTGATTTACGACTACTTGCCTTATTGTCGATTTCACGTTCCTCGCGTCGCCAGCCATTTTCCTTTGCAAATCGATCGTACAATTCCGATGGGTAACCACTAAGCATAAATTTACCCTCGATCACCGATAGTGTCTTCAGGAGCTGCTCGTGTGCTGCCCGAGACATTTCGTGCTGATATGCGTCCTTCGACGCTCGTGTTTCGTGCAAGTACGGCGGGTCACAATAGAACAACGTGTGTTGACCGTCCTGCTGAGTGATCACCTGGCAGGCATCATCGTTAACGATCACGACTTTCGCGAGTCTCGCGTGTATATCGTCGAGCCCTTCGATTGCGCTAAAGTACGATGAAACCTGTTCGTTCATTCGACGCCGCGTTCGGTTGCGTGAAAGCGTTGCGAAATCTTTCATCAATCCCTGGCGAGATTGACGAGCCCGGACAAAGAATGCTACCGCCTGTGCCACTGGCCCTGCGTCTTCCTTCGAAACACCGGCGTCGTTCCACTCGACAGAGCTGAAGGGTATAAGGTTGACAGAATGTTTGAACGCAGCGAACAAGTCCCGGTCCTGGAGGACACGCCAAAAGTTTGTCAGCTCCAAACTCACGTCGTTGACAACTTCACTGCAACCGCGAAGATGTGACGGCAGCTTATCTCCCTTATGGCCCATCCAATCGCGATTTGGGTCGCGGGCCAGAAGGACGGCACCGCCACCGAAGAACGGTTCGACGAAGTGAAGGTGAGGCGGCATGTGGCTAATGATCCAATCGGCCAAGTAGTGCTTTCCGCCATGCCATTTAATAGGTTGTCTGAGTCGGGTACCGATAATACACACCCTTTCGTATTAAGGAATTAGGAAAAACAGTTGCTGACTAGTGTTCCACATAGCCTCGACAGCACTCGCTCAAAGTGCCCGAAATTCTTTGGGGCATTCTAGATACAACTGCGGCATATTCTCCCTGCCGCCCGAACGCTTTCTGCTGGGTGAAAGGCGGATTGGGATTGCGATGAATATTGAAAGTCATGCTTGTTGATGTCTGTCATTTTTCATCCATGATATTTACGGTTTCAATATTGCTTTCCGTGATTGTGTCATTGGTTGGCTCAGATACGTCCCCGGTCAATTCAGGCTGAAGGAGCGTTTGGGCCCAGTTGTTTGAGCTGGTCGCGGTTGCCAGCGGGCAATCCAACAGGACCTAGTCCCGTTTTTCGCTCACCCGGTGATCTCGATCGTAAGTACATTTTCTGCAAAGCCAGATTGTCTCTACTGCAATTCATTCAGCCCGGATTGCTGACCAAATCGCTGAGAGTCACGAGTTCGACCACGCATTCCAAACTCTGATCCCCCACCGTCGCGTTCAGCACGCCGTCGTGAATTGTCAAGAACAGGCTCATCTTGCGATGCAATAATTGGGCCAGCTCGCCGATGAATTCCGGCGGCAGGCGGTGTACTTCGATTGCTTCGTCGCGGTGAATCCGGCGCGTGCTCCATTCTTTGCGCAAGGCCGCCTTGGGCTTGTGGGTGAACACGATCAGCTTGTTCGCCAGTTTGCTGGCCCGGTGCAACCGTTCGGCTTTGGGCAATCCCACGTCGATCCAGGTGTCGACTTCGCCGGTCGGGGCGTGGGTCCAGAGGGCGGCATCCTCCACATTAGACAAACCGCGACCGAACTCCATGCCTTCCTCGTGGGCCAGGAGACGGGCCAAGACGCGCACGATCAGCCGCTCTTCGTCCTCGGAGGCATGGCGAGCGACTCGGAAGTCGAGAGTTTCGTAGACATTGCGGTCAATGTCTGACAACTCAACTTGGAAATGATACATAGTCGCTGCACTACCCACAGAACAACCCTCCCCGTCGCCAGGAGCAATGATGCGAAGCGGCGCGCCATGCTCTGGGAGCTCGCCAGAAAAGCTACAGTATAGCGAACTACCCAGGATCATGCGCTGTCACGCGGGGCAAATTCGGGATTGACGCTGGCGGAGACATCGCTAGAAATCCTGATGTGACCGTTGAAGTTAGACAGTTCAACTGACGTTCCCACCGCTGTTTCCGCTTTGGACTTGTCTCCTCGCGTTTCTCGTAGAGCGTCGGTGGTTCCGAAAGCTCACTGCCAGAGAACGCAGTCTCTTTCCTGTTTAAGGCTGAAAACACAATCAGGTAACATCTCGACACGACCGTCGCCTATGTAGACGATATTCCCATAGACCGTGTACATAGATGTCACGCTTACGGACGATACTGCCGTATTTCTAGTCAAATAGGTATGGGTAACTATGGTGGGAAAAGCAGGGAATGGATCACAGGTCTTTGGTGCCGCCTCTGGCAAGCATAAGTTCTCAAAATTTCCAGGGGATTATCTTGTTGCCAACTTGTTGTCCTCGGAGGGGCCGAGCTTCCCCTTTGCCTTCCCTCGCACTCAGGTATCAAGTCGACCGTCGTGCTGACTAACTGTCGTCTAGGGCCAGGAAGATACATTCTCTGGAACGGGAATACGTCGGGAGATGCATCTGTTGCTGGACGCGCGTTAATGAATCATCGAGAGTGATGTGAGTGACCATTACACATTAGGCAATGTCTAGATGACTTGCGCGACGGTGATAGCTCGACTTTCTGCGATAGCTCGTGCTTTCGATTTACTCTGAAAGCGAACACCAAGCACTAAGCTGCCCCCGGCCCTCTTGAACAGAGGCTTTGAGCGTCGGCTCGTACCTCGCGATGTCAAAGCCTTATTGGTTAAATGGCCTCTGTAATGCGTCTAAGTCTACCGTCGTCCGGCGCGATCCCATCCAGACCGGGATTATGGAGATTGTAAATGCTCTTCGCAAAGGGATCTTTCGGTAGCCACGTTACCGCATCATCAGGGGCGCAATTACCCTCAACCGTGCATTTCCAATGAATGCCGTCCGACGCGAGATCCCAGTCACGCGTCCATTTAAGCCGGCCCTTGCTGGGAAAGGTATCAAAATACGAGCCGATGTCGATTTTCTTGCTCAGTTCGGAGAATGAACTGACCTCACCGGAATTGTTTGACAATAGCGGGGCAGTCCATCGAGCCATGAGTGTGCCACCATATGCCAGCCCAAGAGTCAGTAACACGATCACTGTGCTGATTGCTGTTCGTGGTGGAAGTTTCGGTGACGCCGACCGTTGAAGTCCGCACCTAATGATGAACCGGCGCAATGATCCGACGACGGGAATGACTACGAAGGCAAGGACAAGCCCAAAGAGCGACACAAAAGGCAATGTTATAAATGCCATCGCTGGGTTTGCATGCCACATTGCAACAAGCACCCAATATGCAACTAGGAAGTATTGCATGAAAGTGAAGCCATGGATCACCTTCGTCGCGCGGTATTTGGTTGGAACGCGATAGATGTGAGGAAACAGTACAATCAATGGCAGAAGTGTGATCCAAAGCGACGTCCCGAAGACGTATAAAGCGTCGATCTCTTCAAATAGTCCCGCAATCCACAGCAGTAAATAGAGACACATAGAAACGGCGATGCAACCGGCGGCAAAAAGGACGAGAAGGCCAAATTGGGCAGCTCGTCCCCACGCTACAATCGATGGAAGATGGCTCAGCAGCGTGGCAACTTCTTCAAGTCGGATGTCTGATTCCTGCGGACAATCGAGCAGATACACGGGTGCCGAAGGCATGTACTGTGTGAGTAGGTGCGGTTGTGGCACAAAATACGTGGTCGGATTCGGACCATCAAACCACAGGAGTAGAACAAGCCGACAACTCTGAGTCGCTTGGTTAAATTCCTGACGAACCCATTCACTGTGAAGTGCTGATTTCGACGCGATAGACACAAGCACTCGGCTGCTTGAGACGCTCTGCGACAACAATCGGCGGATCCAACTGTTTGCTTCCTTCGGTAAAACAATTAGCCAACCAACTTGTCGACGAAGAATACGCAAACTGGCGAATGCTAGGTTTCTGTTTCCAGTTCCTTACCGAAACTAGCTATACTACTTCGGCGAGATGGTTGGCTAATTGTTCTGTTTTCTTGTTGATTTCTTTCTTCACTTCTCAACAAGGAGACACCGATGGTCAATTACGATCGCTTACCCGCTGCATCTCAGTTCTTTTGTGGTGAACTTTACCAGAAAATGAACGAAGATTTGCAGCTTGCCGGAATGAGCAAG
>JBLHLE010000766.1:0-4497 GCA_047620805.1 Pirellulaceae bacterium | reverse complement strand
TAAAGCAACGAGGGTTAGTCGCTTCGCCTAAGGTTAGGGGAATCGGAACTTTCCTGCTTGACCATCACGAGCGTTTCAAAGAAACCTTCCTGTACAACTTCGTCGTGCTGATTGACTAGCTGCCGTCGCCAGACAACCTGGCCGCGCCGCTTGCCCTTGGGAATAAGTTCTGCGACTTCGGTGCGAGCGTAAACTGTGTCGCCGATGAAGGCAGCTTTGAGGAATTGCCATTCTTTGATAGCGACGAAAGCGATAGTGCTCACTCGCGGCGCTTGACTGGCTAAACCAGCGACCCATGTGAGTCCGAGCAGTCCGTGGGCGATAGGGCGACGAAACGGGGTCCGGGCAGCGTATTCATGATCGACGTGCAGTGGATCGTAGTCGCCCGTCAGTCCAGCGAAGTTTACGACGTCCGCTTCGGTGATCGTACGACGATGACTCGTCCAACAATCGCCGACCTGCAACTGATTGAAAAATAAGGGTTGGTTCATTTATCCGTTCGTCCATACCTGTGCTAACGACAATTTCGATCGCCGTAGTATTCCTAGAAATAACCGATTTGCCGTTTCCTAAGAAGTCAAAATCGAAGGATTTGGACTATCTAGTGTTAGTTTGGGCGATAATGGTGGCCGATAACCGGCAGAATTCCCGCAAACTGCCTCAACCGCTACAGCGCTATTTCGGGAAGTTGTTATACTGGTCCGATTCGGCGAACACCGATCACAATCTCATTGTAACTCCCGCCCCACCCATTATCCCACCGCAAAAGGATTCAGAGAAATGAAACGCCCTTCCCTCCGTATCTTTGCTGCTGTAGCAGCCGTCGCCATCTTCGTCGCGACGGGATCGGCCCAAGACACCAATCCCAACGCCAATCCCAAACAAAACGCCAATCCCAAACAAAACGTCAATCCCAATCCAAAACCAAAACCTAAAACCGACCCGCAGGTGCTGACTGATAAAGTTAGTTACGGAATCGGTCTCAACATCGGTCGGGATATGCGATCCCAAGATTTACAATTGAACGCAGTACTGCTTATCAAGGGTATCACGGATGGGCTTGCTAAGGCAGAGTCAGCCTATTCCGAAGAAGATATTAAAGCAGCTATGGAAGAGTTTCAGCTTGTGATGAGAGAGAGAATGGAAAAGAAAGAAAAAGAAGCCGCTGGCAAGAACCTCGCTGAAGGTGCAAAATTCCTCGCCGAGAATGCTAAGAAACCCGGCATAACCGTGTTGCCAAGCGGCCTGCAATACAAGGTAATGAAGGCTGGCAACGGGCCGTCGCCAAAGGTATCCGATCAAGTCAAGACTCACTATCACGGCACTCTCACAGACGGCACCGTCTTTGACAGCTCGGTCCAACGAGGCAAACCCGCTTCGTTCGGCGTCGGTCAAGTCATTCCAGGCTGGACCGAAGCCTTAACGAAAATGAAGGTCGGCGATAAATGGCAGCTGTTTATTCCCGCGAATCTCGCCTACGGAGAACGCGGTACCGGCCCCATCGGCCCACATTCTGTGCTCGTATTCGAAGTCGAGTTATTGGAGATCGCCGCGCCAGCTCCTCCTCGCTAACAATCGTCCATTGTTCTGCGTGAATTGAAACGCGGAGTGGTTCGCCGACCGCTCCGCGTTTTTTCGTTCGAAAAATCAGAAATGAAAAATCAGAAATGAAAAATCAAACGAAAAGGAAAAAGCTCAATCGCCTTGGTTTGGTGATTGAGCTCTTGGTGTTCGTTTGAAATTTACGATTTGAAAATTGGGCTTTCACGTTCCTCAATGAACTCGTTGCCCGGGTGCTCCGCCTTCATCAACATCCAATAGAAAGACGTCTTCACCGCCGGGCCCCGCTGCGATGATCATCCCTTCGCTCACACCGAATTTCATTTTTCGCGGCGCGAGATTGGCAACCATAACGACGAGTCGCCCGTGCAAGTCTTCTGGCTTGTAGGCGGCTTTGATCCCAGCAAAAACAGTACGACGTTCGTCGCCGCCGAGGCTAAGTGTCAATTTGACCAGCTTTTTGGCTTGGGGAACTTCCTCTGCTTTCACAACACGAGCGATGCGTAGGTCGACTTTGTCAAAATCTTCAAAGCCGATTTCGGGGCCCAGTGGTTCGTCCGTCAGCGGTTGATCGCTGTCGGCAAAATTGGATTCCTCTTCAGTTGCCGTCGCCGCAGACAATTCCTTCGTTTCACTGATCATGGCTTCGACATCCTTCTCCTCCACGCGTTGCAGCATGTGCTTGAATTTTGCAACGTCGTTGCCAGTGAGCGGCGTCTTGGAATCGTTCCAGTGTTCGATCGGTTGATTGAGCAAGTCGCTTGTCTGCTGTGCGAGTCGCGGCAAAACGGGCGCGAGGTAAATTGCAAGTTGTCGAAATAGATTCAACGCGATCGTGCACGTGTCTTGCAGCTCTTGCGCCCGCTCCGGGTCTTTCTTTAGTTTCCAGGGTTCGGCGTTCTCGACAAACGGATTTGCTCGATCCGCCAACTCCATAATCAAACGAGTTGCCTTGTTGTACTCGCACGCCTCGTATGCCGCGGCAATATCATCGCCGACCCCAGCCGCGTGCTCGAACAATCCACCGTCGTCGGGATATGTTTCGGACAAACCGACGTCCTTAATGAACTTCGCTGTTCGGCTGGCGAGCTTGACGACCTTGCCAACCAAATCGGAATTCACCTTGGCAACGAACTCTTCCAAGTTGAGGTCGATGTCGTCCAGCTTGGCGCCGAGCTTGGATGCATAGTAGTAGCGCAAGTAAGTTGGATCGAGATGATTGAGGTACGTCTCGGCTTGCACAAACGTCCCAGTACTCTTTGACATTTTCGCACCAGCGACTGTCAGAAAGCCGTGGATATGGACCTTGGTGGGCAGGATGAAGCCCGCCGTCTTCAGCATTCCCGGCCAAAACAGCGTGTGGAAATACGTGATATCCTTGCCGATGAAATGGTGCACTTCCGTATCATCGTTGCGCCACCAATCGTCAAACGACTCCCCGTGTTTATCACACCACTGTTTAGTCGAAGCCAAATATCCAATGGGAGCGTCGAACCAGACGTACCAGTAGTTTCCTGGACTGTCGGGAATCTCGAAACCGAAATACGGCGCGGGACGAGAAATATCCCAATCCCGCAACTCGTTTCCAAGGAAGTGTCCCTTCAGATAATTGGCGACTTCTACTTGCAGGTGATCGTCGGCGTCGATCCATTCATTGAGGAATTCATGCAGCTTTTCGAGTTCGATAAATAGGTGAGCGGCGCTACGGACCTCTGGGGTCGTGCCCGATAAAGTGCTGATTGGGTCGATCAATTCAGCCGGTGAATAGGTGTGACTGCACTTGCTACAGTTGTCGCCCGGCTGATTTTCACTACCACACTTTGGACAGGTGCCGCGGACAAAACGATCGGCCAGGAAAGTATTCTGCTGCGTGTCGAATAGCTGCTCGACTTCCTTTTCTTTCACCAGACCCGCGGCGCGAATCTTGCCCCAGAACTCGTCGCACAATGCGCGGTTCTCGGCGCTATTGGTGCTGCCGTAGTTATCGAATTCAATGTCGAAGCCGGCGAAATCCCGCTGGTGCTCTTGCGAAACTTGAGCGATCAATTCTTCTTCCGAACGGCCTTCGGCACGCGCCCGAATCATAATCGCCGTTCCATGAGTATCGTCAGCACACAAATATATGCAGCGGTTGCCTCGCAGCTTCTGAAAACGTACCCAAATGTCCGTCTGAATATATTCGACCAAATGGCCAATATGGATAGGACCGTTAGCGTATGGTAACGCTGCGGTAACTAATATCTTGCGTTGTGAAGTATCTGGCATGATGTCCTTTTTCTCATTTGCGTCGTCATCAAACCCGTTGGGCCAACGGGCATTGTAGTCCAACGGCCCTCACTGCGGGAATGCCGGACTGCTGGTCACGTCGAGCTTTGATTACGTACGGTATTTTGGATGTCTACAACCGTGTCCGCGCGGCAACGCGGAGGAGAGACGGTAAAAGAAATGCTGGATTGGAACCGTTCCAAGCATTCGGAACAGTTACACCGCTAATCGCATGAGAATGGTCTGTCGACCAACAGACAGCGGCCATTGCCGCCGCCAGTGAACGACGCCTGTTTGCGAAATGTAGACGGTGATCGCGGAATTCAAAGTGTGGAACCGTCTGTCCTTAACAATAGATTGAGCCCGTGTTGATAAGACGCCGTTGGTAAGACGCCGTTGGTAAGACGCCGTTGGTAAGACGCCGTTGGTAAGACGCCGTTGGTAAGACGCCGTTGGTAAGACACCTTTCGACAGCGGCGGTTCGCCCGTGGCGTACGATTTCGTTTCTTTCTAAAACTTGAATGAAAATATCCAGTTCGGCACAAAAACTGCGTATTTATCGATCCGGCCAAAGTTGTCATCGGGTTGTCGCCGCTGTTGCAGTCGCTAGCAAAAGTTGCCAACTGCTGAATTTGAAATGGTTTACTGAACGGAACGAAGTGGCGGAAGAAG
>JBLHLE010000765.1:0-4506 GCA_047620805.1 Pirellulaceae bacterium | reverse complement strand
AGCCAGCATGGCTCGCTGGACGGTTGAATTTAAACGAGCTACTGGCGATCCCTTAAAGACGGTATCACCTTCGCTCACTTCGACGGATTGCAGAACACCGATTTCAGGCGAGGCCACTTCGATCACTCGATACGGCTCCGTGAATCCATCAATTTCTTCGGCGGCGGAGCTGGAAATAATTCCGACAATGGCCACAGTCGCTACAAAGCAACCTAAATACTTGCTTTCCCACATAACATATCCTCCCACGTTCTCGTTAACCGTTGCAATCATCAGAATGCAACCCGTTAACGTAAATACACCTCATAGGTGTATAGGTCACAGATAGTGAAGAGGTGATTCGAAACCTCTTTTTCCGCAGCGAAAAGGCGAGGCCGGAGCGTTCGGAAGATCTCCGCGTGGGGCTTTAGAAGTACGACGCATTTCGCTCCCTGAAAGTAGCTTTTGCCTCTGTCACCTCTCCTTCAAAAGTGGCGTAAGCTTCCGGCTTGCGATCGTCGACCCTTCAGAATGGCAAGCTGGATGCTCACCCCAGGTTCAGCTACGCTCCGAGCGGGGCAATGAACTTCGCATTGTCAAAAAAAGACAGCCGCTCCGCCGGAATTGCGGTCTTGTTGTTACACAACCAAGTCAGTCAACTAAACTGAAATTACGGTCCCGGTCGGAGATTACCGCGACGGAGCGAGGCCATTGAATATCGAAGGCTGGATCGTCCCAACGGACTCCAGACGCTGCAGCAGATTCGTACTCCTGCGAGATTTGGTAACTCACTTCGGTTTCATCTACCACAGTGATGAACCCGTGTGCACAGCCTTGTGGAATGTAGAACGACTTGCGGTTTTTCGCGGAAAGCTCCACGCCGCTCCACTTCCGATACGTCGGCGAATCGACTCGCAAATCCAAACAGACGTCAAAGATGGCCCCTTGAGTGACGCGAACTAACTTCGCTTCCCCGTGTGGCTCCTCTTGGAAATGCAAGCCTCGAAGGGTTCCCGCCGACTTGTTAAACGAGACGCTGCTTTGTGCAGTCATCGACTCGAGCCCTAATTCCGCGAACTCGGATGCGCAATACGTACGGGCAAAAAAGCCGCGTTCGTCGGTAAAACACTCCAACTCGACGACGTAGTTGCCATCGATCTCGGTCGCATGAAAGTGCACGATTAAACTACTTATACGGTTAAATTATTCGTACGGTTAAATTACTTGTACGGTTAAATTACTTGTACGGTTAAATTACTTGTACTTTGGGAATCGGAATGATGAATTTTCCACCGAGTTCGCGGAACTCGGTCTGCTGCTGAAGGATCTCATCGAGGAAATTCCACGTCAAGAGCAACACATAATCGGGCCGCCGCTGGATCAACTCGCCGGGTGCCAAAATCGGCAGTCGAGTCCCGGGTGTGTACATCCCTTGCTTGACGTCGCTGCGATCTACCACGAAGTCGAGCGTCTCTTGCCCAATGCCGACATAACTCAACAGAGTCGTCCCTTTAGCCGATGCCCCGTACGCGGCTACTGCCCTGCCCTGCCCTTTCAACTCCGTCAGCAACTCTCGCAGCTGAGACTTCAAATCTTCAACTTTCTTGCCAAATCGCCGGTAGGTATCGAGCGTCTGGACTCCCCATCGTTCTTCCTGCTCCAGTAAACGCCCAACATTATCGGACTCCACTGCCGCATCTTGGTGCATGACAAATAGCCGCAAAGAGCCACCGTGAATCGACAGGCGCTCGACGTCGCGAATCCGCATCCCGTTCGACTGAATCAAATTCTGCAGCGAAGTCACCGAGAAATAGCAAAGATGCTCATGATAAATAGTATCGAACTCGGTGTCGTCGATCAGGTCGACAACGTAGGGCACTTCGATCACCCATACGCCGGCGGGTTTTAGGAGTCGAGACACACCGCGGATGAAGCCAGGCAAATCGCCAACGTGAGCCAATACGTTATGCGCGTGGATGACATCGGCAGTAAGCCCATCGCTTAAGACGCGGTCTACCAGCGCGGAGTCGAAGAACTGATTCAGCGTTCTAATACCGCGGCGATTCGCCATCGCGGCGATATCCCGAGCGGGTTCGATGCCGAGAACTGGCACGCCCCGAGCTTGATAGTGCTGCAACAAGTAACCATCGTTACTGGCAATTTCGATTACCTGACTCGCCGCGCCCAAGGCGTGATCTTTGGCCAAGCGATCGCAGATATCGGCGGCATGTTGCACTAGCGAATCGGAATACGACGATTGATAAACATAGTCGTCGTAGAGCACGCGAGGCGACACTGTCGCATTCAGTTGCAACAAGCTACAGTGTTGGCAAAACGCCAACTCCAGCGGGTAACTCACCTCCGGCTCAGCCAGCTCGTCCGCCGCGAGCAAGGCATTTGCCAACGGTGTGGAGCCAAGAGATAGGACGGTAGGGCCAAGAACCGTTCCACAAGATCGACACGCTTCTTGAGACTCAAACATCCCAAGTCCTCCACGGAGCTGCTTTCGATTGCCATAAATCTTCAAGCAGTTGCCGATCTCGCAACGTGTCCATGCACTGCCAGAAACCAGCGTGACGGTAGGCGGCGAGTTGCCTCTGTGCGGCCAGTTTTTCGAGTCCAAAAATCTCGAGGCTCGCTTGATCGCCGTCGAGATAATCAAGGACTTGCGGTTCCAGCACCAGAAATCCGCCATTAATCCACCCCTCTCCAATCTGAGGCTTCTCGGTGAATTCCACTTCGTCATCGGCGTTGAACGTCACTCCACCAAAACGAGCCGGCGGACGCACGACAGTCAATGTCGCCAGCTTGCCGGAAGATTTGTGAAATGCCACCAGGCTATCGAGATTGACATTACTTACGCCGTCGCCATAGGTAACCAAAAAAGTATCGTTCCCAATCCAATCCGCAAGCCGCTTGACCCGGCCTCCCGTCAACGTATCCAATCCAGTGTCGACTAGCCGAACATTCCAATCGTCCACTTGGCGACCCAGCGTCTCAACATCGCCATTTACCAAGTCGATTTGAAGATCATTGCGGAGGCGATGATACTCCAAAAAGTATCGCTTAATTTCTTCGCCCATGTAGCCGAGTGCCACGCAAAAATCGCGATGGCCATAGTGAGCGTAATGCTTCATTATGTGCCACAGAATTGGCTGTCCGCCGATCTCAACCATCGGTTTCGGACGAACGCCCGTCTCTTCGGACAACCGCGTCCCGCGACCACCGGCAAGAATAACAGTCTTCATTGTCGTAAGTGCTTTGCAAATATCGTGCGGTTTGAGGAAATTGTTCCGTAATGTGCGTATATTGGACCTCTGCCCATTTCTTTTGCTCCGCAATCATTTACTCCACGATTTAGAAGCGAGCGAGGCGCGGTACGACATCATACAAAATCGTCAAAGTTTATGCATGACCGCGCAGGTATCTCCGCTGGTACGTGGCTGCTCAAAAATAATCGCTGGAAAGCCCCCCAGCGTGGAGGATGGCTGCTTGACGATCGCAACCACAACGCGTAAACCGGTAGTTTGGCTACTAGGCGTTTGCCCCAATAGGGCCCCGCTATAAGTGCCACTTACAGATGCCACTTACAGATGCCTGTAATTGGGACTTGCCCAAATACGAAAGTCGAGCGAAGAAACGCGTACCCCTGCGGCTGATGGTTCAATGAGAATGTTTCTCGGCAACGACCAACTTCCACTAACGTCAGTCGACCTCACGCAGTCGACCCGCCGCAATCGACCCACCGCAATCGACCCACCGCAATCGACTCCGACGAACAACACCAATCACAAGGACTAGCAGCTGCGATGAGTTCACCAACGATCAAACGAGCGATCATTAGTGTTAGCGACAAGACCGGTTTAACGGAATTTGTCCAGGCGCTATCAACTAGTGGCGTCGAAATCTATAGCACGGGCGGAACTCGACGGCATCTTGAAACCGACGGTATCGCGGTTAAAGACATCAGTGAATACACCGAATTTCCTGAGATGATGGACGGACGTCTGAAAACCCTTCATCCTAAGGTCTTCGGCGGCATCCTCTGTCGCCACGATCGCGAAGACGACATGAACGGCATCGCGGAACACGGCATCGTCGATTTCCCACTGGTCGTTGTGAACTTGTATCCGTTCGAGCAAACAGTAGCTCGAGAAGGCGTTACGATGCCCGAGGCGATTGAGCAGATCGACATTGGTGGACCAAGTTTGGTCCGCGCGGCTGCCAAGAATCACGCTTTTACAACGATCGCGACGACGCCCGACCAATATGATTCGATCGTGGCCGAGATCCAGGCCAGTGGTTCGACATCTATTGAACTCCGCACAAAATTAGCTGGCGCGGCTTTCCAACGAACAGCTGAATACGACCGAGCCATCGCCGATTATTTTGCCGAACAGCTTAACGACGAAGCGTTTCCGCAGACCGTGACTTTGTCGCTTCGCAAAAAGACGGAATTGCGATATGGCGAAAATCCTCACCAGACTGCTGCCGTCTACCACCAAGCTGGTACGACATCGGCCTCCG
>JBLHLE010000764.1:0-4515 GCA_047620805.1 Pirellulaceae bacterium | reverse complement strand
ACCGACCGCCCGCCCGTCAAGGATCGCAGCGGCAAACGAGTTCTCTACAAAGGCGAACCCATTCCCCATTTTAATGAAGTGGACGAGTGTGCTGGACTCGATGGATTAATGACCTATCGTATCCACCGCGCAATGGGGCAACCGGTGGAGAACACGTTGCACGATCTGCGTTGGGGCGACTGGGATGCCTCCGGCACGACCGACGAATATGTTTGGGTTTTCCTCATCAGCGGTTCAGCTCCTCCGGCCCACTTTGAAGGCGGCTGGAAAGGAGCTTCAAGTGAGCGGCAACCGGCGATGTACTTCCCCAATGGCGGCGGTACGCTGAAAGGCATCTCGAAGCCCGGAGAGATTGTTTGGTCTCGCGTATACGTTGAAAACGATCGTTTGAAAATGGACTTAGGCCGCGCCGGCGTCGTGAAGCTGCCCAGCCAAGAAACCGAACGAAGGTGGCAAGCCACCACTTCTCAGTGGCCCATTATGCACGCAGTTACCTATGGCGTTTCACGCGATCAAATGATGGCCCGCCACAAAAGTAACCATATACAAGTCGCCTATGCCAACTCCGCGAGGGAGGCCGACAACGCCATGCTTGCGAAAGCCAGCATGGCGGAGGCAATGGGAATGGAAGTTGCCGTTTGCGGAACTCGCAAAGGTGGTGCAGAATGGACCTAGTTGCCGAAATACTGCACGGAATAGCCTCGGGGAAAGTTCAAGCAAGGGAGCGGCAATAACCGTTTTCACGTGGTTCGGTCTGCTTGGATCTCCAAGTCGTATGTCAGTCAATAGGATCAGCGACCAATGTTGCGCAAAGATGACGAACCGATTCCTGGTTATCAATTGCAACGATTTCTGGGGCGCGGGCAGTACGGCGAAGTCTGGAAGGCCACGGCGCCCGGCGGCGCAGGTGTCGCGTTAAAGTTTATCGCGTTGGATGCTCGACATGGTTTGAAAGAGTTTCAGGCCATTCAACGAGTGAAGGAAGTGCGTCACGCACATTTGATGCCCATTACGGCACTCTGGTTGATCGATGACTTTGGCAATGTCATGAACGATCGAGCGATGGATGATTTCGAGGCACAGCCACCTAGCGCACGCGAAACGCTCACTGGTACGAATATGCGTCCGGAGGACATTCCAGGCACTCCCCAGATGTTGGTTGTTGCCATGTTGCTCGGCGATAATAACCTGCAGGACGAACTAAACCAATACAAACAAACGGGTGCCAAGGGGATACCGGTTGAGCTGCTCATTCAATACATGGACGAAGCTGCTCGAGGCATCGATTTTCTTAATTCGACACGGCACGATCTCGGCGACGGACCAGCGTCAATACAGCACTGCGACATTAAGCCTGCTAACATCATATTAATGGGAGATTCGATCGTCGTCTGTGACTTTGGACTCGCGAGAACTCTTGGAGATGGAACCGCCACCGCTACCGGCATGGTGGGTTCGCCTGCTTATATGGCCCCGGAGTGCGTCGGCCGTAGACCAAGCAAGGCCTCCGATCAATACTCGCTCGCCATATCGTACTACGAGTTGCGAACGGGGGATCTGCCCTTTACCAACCAAACATATACAGCCGTTATTGATGCACACCGCAGCGGTAACCTCGAGTTCTCCAATGTCGATGAAGCGGAAGTCGCCATCCTGAGGAAGGCGACGGCACTGAATCCGTCTGACCGATTTGAAACGGCTACAGACTTCGCTGCAGCCCTGCGGGATGCCGTGACAAGTACTCGTGAATCCCGTCAGGTAAGAACTGTGCTTCCGCTTATTCCGCTGATCCTCGCCGGGATCGCGATAGTTTTCGCGTCAGTTTTCATTGTTAACGCCGTAGTGGTAGGGAAACCCGCGACACAATTGGTGCGATTCCAAGTGTCGCCTGCTGACGCGCGGGTTCGCGTAAATGATACGGATGTCGCCGCGACGGCAGATGGATGGTTTGAATTCAGAGTGCCCGTTAGCGGAACCGTAGCTGTCGAAGTGAGTCGCGATCCACATTACCACTCATTGAAGACATCTTACGATGCGGCTCAACTCGCTGGTCTGGAGCAGCCGATTTCTTTAGACCCCAATGGCGCGTTTTACGTCGACCGAGCTAACAAATCTTTTGCCACCTCCGACGCCGAGAAAGCGGCGGTCGACTTGGTCGAGGCAATCAAACGTGGGAACGATACTTGGGTGACGTCCCACAGTATGTTCGATCAAAAGACTCCGTGTATATCTTTGACGGCCGCTTCAAATTCCATGCGGCATTTCGTGTGGGCTGGCTTCACAAAGGGGGGAGCAGGGCGGTGGCAGTGGCAGAAGAATTCCACGCCGGCAAGACAAGTGAATACCGACGATATGGAAGTTGAATTTGTCATCGCTGCTCGAAATGGTAGATGGTTTGGGGTCGCCACCTTAGCTGGGCTAAACATCTGGCCATCCGAGAGTAATTCGGCCAGTCCACTGGTTCAACTGCCCGCCGACGCTGATCTTCTCAGCGCGACGTTCCATCTGACCGAAGACCGCGTTGCGATCGGTGATGCCGATGGAAATGTTCGCGTATATGAAATTTCGGCTGACAAACCAGCGTCGTTGAAGCTGGAGAAAATCGTCGAGCAGCAGACTGTTAACGTGCTACTACCGACGGACCGAGTCGTTGCGATTGGAATCGACGGTGCCGTTTCCGTTTGGAAAACGGAGGGAGTTGAGTCTGAACCCGTCGTGTTTGAACTGGGTTACGAGCCATCATTCGCGATTGCGAATGGCAATCAGATCATTAGTGGTGCTGCAAACGCAGATTTATCAAACCAGCTTTTTCCGATCCGAATTCACAATTTGGATGGTCAAGTGATTTCCTCATTGCGCGGCCACCAGGACGTTATACTAGACGCGAAACTTGTCGGCTCGAACCTGCTGGTAACCGGCAGTGAGAGTGGGAAAGTGGGTCTGTGGAATCTATCCGAGACCGACGAATACGCGTTTGTCGATTTTCCCTCAAGCATCACCAGCGTAGACGCTACGGAAAATGGTCGTTGGATCGTAGTTGGATTGAACGATGGCAAAGTCGGCTTAATTGACCGGGAAAGTGAGAACTATGCGACAGTCTTTCCAGGGCATGACAAAACCGTATCGGACGTTGTGTTTGTAGGCGAAGAGTATCTCTTTAGCGCTGATTTTTCCGGTACAGTCCGCGTCTGGTCGCTGCCGCGAATGGTCGTACTCAGCAACGCCCGTAAAAAGCTCGGGCAAATACTCAGTCACGATCCGGCGATATAGCGTCAACAAGGTTGCCCGACGAAACGGCTCGGTACGTCTTTGTGTAGTCATAAATACATAGTCTTACGATAGTTGGGACGCGACCTAGCGGCTTCCGTCGGGTTTAATTTTGGGGATATTGCGGTGGCGATTCTGCAAGATGAAGCATTGCTCGAATTTTATTAAAACGCGATAATGCGGAAAGTTGGGATCTTCGCGAGTGTTCAGAGCGACTCAAGAAGTGACAGAGCCAACAAGTTTCAGGAACTGCAAACTCCAATTCGTTAATCTGATTCGGGAGCGGCGAACTTATGTATTGGATCCTTCTAGGGATAGCGATCGTGGCACTAATTGCTGCCTGTCTTATCGTGCCCGTTCTTCGGCGACGTCGCGACGAAAACAATTTAATCAAAGCCCGCCAGCTGTTTCAGCTCCGTCGCGAATGGCTAGAAGCTCGTTTTGTAACTCTTGCATCGCAGAGCGGAAAACCACGCGGCTTGGCATGGGTCCAATGCGATTTTGACGACAACATTTGCTTTGCACGAGACCGGTCCACTGGACAACTACACTGCTTCGTCGGTGTGACAGTCAGTTTTGAAGCGATCGAAGGGGGAGGTATGGAGGACGTCGAGGCCGTTGGCAATCTTCGCGCCGCGACGGCAGTGTTTGGTTATGACGGGAAAGAGTGGGGGAGCGAAGGACGCACCATCTTTAACCTCAATCCAGACGAAGCTATTGAGCACTTTCAGGCTCAACCAGTTTAGCGAACGGGCTAGCTAGTCTTTCTCCCCGAAAGCGGTTTTCTTTAACTGTATCAAACGACTGGGACCGCCTTCGTTGGCTTCCATTAGGAATCGAGCCAAGTCGAGAAACTGTTCTCGATCGTTTAGTTGATTTACGAGGCCGGGTGGCATAGCAGAAACTTTGGAAGTTTCCATTTCGACAATAGTTTTTTGGGTAAACGTAATTTTCTTTCCGCCTGCGGGCTCGCGAATGACAATCGATTCTTTGTTTTCTTCAACGCGGAAGCCCGTAAAGACGAGCCCTTTCTCGGTTTCTACGATGAGCTGTTCGAAACCTTTGCGAATATCCTTGGAGGGGTGAAGTACGGATTTGACGAGAAACTCGTCGTTGACACCGTCGCGTCTACTTGCGAGATCTGGGCCAAGTCGATCGCCGCTCTGCGGGTCGTGACATTTGGCACAAGATAGAGTTTGATTATAGAAGAGCTTAGCACCTCGAATTGCGTCTCCGGTCTTGCGAGCG
>JBLHLE010000763.1:0-4524 GCA_047620805.1 Pirellulaceae bacterium | reverse complement strand
CCAAGGCAATTGGCAAGTGAGCCTGACTGATTTGTCCGCGACTGAAATCCGACCGACTCGAGACCTGCTGCACGCGCTGCCTCCACAACTGCGCGACACGGTGACAAAAATTGGTCTCAACGGGCCGATGTCGCTTGCGGGCAATCTTGCTTTTGCCGGTGGCCCAGGACTGCTGACGACTTCGTCTTGGAATGTCGATATCGATATCGAAGATGGCAATATCACCAGCGGATTGGAGCTCAATCACATCCGGGGAGGCGTTTCGCTCAATGGATATCACAACGCAAAAGACGGCGTCACCTGCGACGGGGAATTCAAGGTCGACTCGCTCGTCTACCAAAATCTGCTACTCACTTGGATTCGCGGACCATTCCACGTGCAACGCGACCAGATCCTCGTAGGGTCCTGGGTCCCGATGAGAAACAACCGTCCACCGCGCCGTGCAACAGCCAACTCGCTGGGCGGAATCGCGTCGCTAGACGCGCAGGTTAAACTGCTGCCAAACACTCCCTACTCGCTCTACTTAACGATCGCCCAAGGTAAGTTGAACGAGATCGCGCAGGAGTTCTCGGCCGGCGGCAAGAACATTTCCGGACGTGTTCGCGGATCGCTTGAGTTGAGCGGCAATGCTACCGGAAGCGAATCGTGGTTTGGTCAGGGTGGCGTTCAGTTGGAAGACGCCGACATCTACGAACTGCCATTGATCGTAGCTTTGTTGACGCCGCTGCGTTCCAAACCGCGTGAACGTTCCGCGTTCACTAGCGCCAATCTCAAGTATCGCATCGTCGGTCAAAATATTTACTTCGATCCGATTGTACTTACCGGGGATGCTCTCACACTCCGCGGAGTCGGCAAGATGAAACTCGACCGTACTATCGACATGAGGTTCTATACTTTGGTGGGCAACGACAACCAGTATCTCCCAATCCTCCGCCCCGTTTTCGGCGTCGCCAGCAGCCAGTTCCTGGAAATCCAACTCGGCGGCAAGCTCGACAACCCCGAAATCACGCGTAAAGCGTTCCCTAAAGTGAATGAAACGCTGCGACAGTTGTTCCCGGAAATCGAGACAGCCGACAATAAAGATAGTCAACAGGTAAACGGACAAACATCCAGACTTCGACCACTTCCACCACGGCGATAAACGATAAGTTTAGCGAAAAATACGACTCGGATTCTTTTTTCACTCACACTTTAGATTGCGACACCAATGATTTGGCAATTCAGTTTGGCTCTTCCTTAGACTCAAGGAGTAGACGAATGAGTACTGGACCAATGGGAATGATCGGTAGTGCGGCTGGCACTCACCTTTCGCAGACGAAAGGCTCGGACACGCAACGAGCTCAACAAGACACGGAGACTCAACAGCGACAAGTCGACTCCGACAAGAAAGCGGAAAACGCAGCGGGCCTAGCCGAAGCAGATCAACAATCCGAAACATCGGAGCGGGACGCCGACGGGCGGAAACTGTGGGAAAGCCAGACGCAACCAAACGCTAAAAATGAACAAGAAGACTCGGCCGATTCGCCCCCACCGCCCCCTCAGAGCAAAGACCCGGCAGGCGTACGAGGCAACAACTTAGATCTTAGCGGTTAAGAAAATCGCTCAAACATTCGCAAGAACAAATTTGGCAAGGAAGCCACGACGATGAAGTGGAAAAAACGGCTCGCACAAAAGATCGGTGGATTGGGCGTCGCAACCCTCGTTAGCCAGTGGATGAAAACGCTGGACTACCGCGTCGCGTACTACGACCCAAAAGTCGATCCTACTCATCCGGAATTTGCCGGCCCGGCGATATTCTTATTCTGGCACGAGTACATTCCGTTCCTGTTCTATTTACGCGGGCACTCCAACATCGCCATGCTGCTCAGTAATCATCGCGACGCCGAATGGCTGTCCGAAGCCACTCGACATATGGGTTTTTCGACCGTCCGTGGTTCGACGTTTCGCGGCGGTGGTCGTGCTCTTCGCGAATTAGCCCGCAAGAGCGAAAGCATGAACTTAACGATTACGCCCGATGGACCCCGCGGACCACGACGACAACTCGCCCAGGGAGCCGTTTTCCTCTCCTCAAAACTCCAAATACCACTCGTCGCCATCGGTCTCGGATACGACCGCCCCTGGCGTATGAATACCTGGGACAAATTCGCCATCCCTCGCCTCCGCAGTCGTGCGCGGGCGATCACCAGCCCAATAATTCAAATTCCCGCGAAACTTGATCGGGACGGGATCGAGCACTATCGGCAGCAAGTCGAACAGACGCTCTTGCTCCTTTCTGACACGGCGGAAGACTGGGCCGAAGGTGGTTATCGCATGGAAAACGAACAACCTCTACTGCGGCAACCAGCGCCACTTTCTCAAACCTGGCGACAAAAGAACGCGGCAGCAAACGAAGTGCAGTCTCTACCAAAAATTGCGCCCGCGCCGATACACCGCGACTGCGCGTAATTGACACGGTCGTGATCCACGAGGGACCGGATCGCCTTGAAACGCTGCCCCGCAAACAGCCAATGAGACTTCTCGTCCGCTTACAAGGCCCGCTGCACACTGCGCCAATGTGCTCAACGCAACGACTTAAGTGCGGATTGTCGCACAACTGTGCGAATACGCTCGCGACTGCAGGGGCGCGACTGCTCTGGAATGTCTATTTTAAGCGGGCATTATCGACCTGAAAAAGTTCTGGCACTGGAATTGCACTTAGAGAGCCCGACGAGATTCGGGCGACTGCGAACGAATCCAGCAAGCAAACTATCTTTGGGACCCCAACGAGATGAACCACCAGGGTGAGAGCTCCTTCCGTTGGGTAGTCGGGGCCATATTGTTGATTGGCTTGGCGACGTTCTTGGGCGGTGTAGTTGGAAGACGACAGTCGGATTGGAACGCCGAAGCGGCCGAACCAACTGAGAAACCCGCAGGTAACAAAACGCTGCATGCCGTCTCCATTCGCCGACCGAGTGGTCCACCTCAAATCGCATTAAAAGTCGCGTCGGGTGAGACCGTCAATGTTTCGTGTTCCAATTGCCATGCAACGCGTAGCGCCGACTCGCTGAACACCAAACCGGAGAAACTCGATGAGTTTCATCAGGGGCTTCAAGTTGACCATGGCAACGTGGCCTGCCTTTCGTGCCACAACTCAGAAAACTACGACACGCTGAAATTGGCGAATGGGCAAGCGGTCGACTTTCAGAATGTGATGCAGCTCTGTGCGCAATGCCACGGCGCTAAGGCGAGTGATTATGCTCACGGCGCTCATGGTGGCATGACAGGACATTGGGACCTTTCCCGAGGACCGCGGCAACGCAATAGCTGCGTCGACTGCCACGATCCGCATTCACCAGGGTTCCCGGCGATGAAACCAACTTTCAAACCTCGCGATCGGTTCCTCGAAAGCACCACGCACCACGGAGAACATTTTAATGAGTGAACAATCGCAAAAAGTTCAGCTGCCAATAGTCAACAACGGAAGCAGCCGCCGAACCCTGATGAAGGGCATCGGCGCCACGCTTGGATTGGCTGCCTTTGGCAAGGCAATCTGGCCCTTGACCGAGGTAGCTGAAGACGTCTCGATGGATGAATTCCTGCAAAAGCACTACAAGGAACTCAGCGATGACGATAAGGCCGAAGTATTCAAGCGGCTTGAAACGGAAACAAAGGAACAGTACGACGCGGACGTCACAATCTCTGACCATCGCCCCATTCCAGGCGTCAAGTTCGGTTACGCGATCAACCTCAGCGTCTGCAACGGAAATGGCAAGTGCATGGAGGCTTGCAACAAAGAAAACAACCACGATCGCGATACCAATCAGTCCTACATACGCGTTCTCGAAATGCAGAAGGGCTCGATCAACATGGAACATGGCAATTCGACTTACGATCACACCGTCCCGCAAGACGACAAGTTCTACATGCCAATTCAATGTCAGCAGTGCGACAATGCCCCGTGTGTGACAGTCTGTCCAGTCGAAGCCACTTGGAAGGAAGAAGATGGCATTGTTGTGGTCGACTACAACTGGTGCATTGGCTGCCGTTATTGCGAAGCCGCCTGCCCGTATCACGCCCGCCGCTTCAACTGGAAAGAACCTGAAATCCCCGCCGACGAGGTCAACGCAGATCAGAGCTACCTCTCCAACCGTATTCGCCCGCAAGGAGTGATGGAGAAATGTCACTTCTGCTTACATCGAACCCGGGAAGGAAAACTTCCAGCCTGCCTGGAAGCTTGCCCCACAGGTGCGAGAATTTTTGGCGATCTCAATGACCCCGATTCTGACATCTCTTGGGTATTGAAAAACAAACGCGTTTTTGTGCTCAAAGAAGAATTGGGAACACAGCCAAGCTTCTTCTATTTCTTCGATTCATAAACGACGGCCGCAGAATCCTACAAACCATCTCAACGCGTTCAGAGAACAACACAGCCACACAGCCACACAGCCACACAGCCACACAGCCACACAGCCACACAGCCACACAGCCACACAGCCACACAGCCACACAGCCACACAGCCACACAGCCACACAGCCACTCAACGC
>JBLHLE010000762.1:0-4529 GCA_047620805.1 Pirellulaceae bacterium | reverse complement strand
GTTTGAGCAATGGGGAAGAATGGCGACTTGGCATTCGATGTGGTAAGTGGACCAAACGTACAACCAGTGCGACCGACAAAAAAAATATAATTACTTCAAACCCTTTTAGACGGATCAGTTGAGCCGATTCTGAGTCCAAAACACCCCTTCGGGTAGGGGGGGTAGAATTTGCCACATCAACAGTTGTGGATTAGACTCGCCCTTACCGCTGCTGTTGCTACTTTTGTGCTAAATGGAACAAAGCAAATTAGTGACAATAGCGATCCCAACGGAAAAGTTTGCAGCACGATTGAAAGCGTAATCACTTGCGGCATCGGCAGCTACTCGCGTAGGTCTGTCATGCGAATTGACCCACGATTTACGACTTCAAACGCAAATTTCTTCGTTGCGGCCAACCGGGCATCCGCCCACGCATAGGGAAGAGAGCCTTTTTATAGGACCTGTGCAGCGAATTTTCCACGGTCACGGAGTACCGTGTGGGTTTGTAGCGCATATCAACGACAAGGACGGTGCAGCACCACCCTATCTGGTGGTATGTACACGCGCCGAATGTATACCGGAGGACAGTGTATTGATCACGGCAGCATCCCTAAAGTCTCAGACGGTTAAAGATCTAACTCAGATCGCCAAAAGCCATAGTGTCTTAGGTTGGAGTTCGATGCGGAAGGAAGAGCTGATAAAGGCGATCGTGAAGGCCGCCAAAGCCAGTGCCCGCAAGAAGAAACAGGTCCCTAAAAAGACTATCTCCGCCACAACGACGATTAAGGCGAAAACTAGCCCCAAGAAAACCGTGCCACCTCCACTAAAGGCGGTCACAAAGGTTTCGCGTCGAATTCAGAAGATAAACGATGAACGCGATCGACTTAAAGATCTCACGACACCAGTCGTGACGAAAACCAAACGGAAAAAACCTCGTCCCATTCCCATCAAGCCGATCGCACTTGAAAAAGACCGCATCGTCCTAATGGTTCGGGATTCGTACTGGCTACATGCTTGCTGGGATATTTCCCGCAACAATGTAGAGCGCGCCAAGGCGGCCTTGGCCGAACACTGGCACGGTGCAAAGCCAGTCATCAGAGTCTTCGAAGTTGAAACGGGGAACACCACAAGTTCGGCCGAAGAAGTCGTACGCGATATCGTCATTCATGGCGGAGTTCGCAACTGGTACGTCGATGTCGTCGATCCTCCCAAGAGTTACCGAATCGATATCGGTTACTTGGCAGACAACGGCAAATTCTTCGCGATGGCTCGTAGCAACATTGTTACGACTCCTCATCCCGGCAGTTCTGATGACCTGGACGAAAACTGGTCCGAAGTCGCCCAGAACTACGAAAAGGTGTTTGCGTTAAGTGGCGGCAACGAAGAAACGACTTCGTCCGACCTGCAAGAGCTCTTCGAAGAACGTCTGCGACGACCGATGGGTGCTCCTGTCGTAACACGCTACGGAGCTGGCGCGGACAATTTCCTCCGCCAAAGTCGTGGCTTCGCGTTCACGGTCGATGCTGAATTGATCATCTACGGTACGACTCAACCCAACGCCCACGTCACCTTGGCTGGTGAACCCGTGAAGATTCGTCCCGACGGAACTTTCACGATTCGCCAAGGCATGCCCGACAAACGACAAGTTCTACCCGTCGTCGCGAATAGTGGCGATGGCGTCGAACAGCGAACCATCGTGCTCGCAATCGAACGCAACACGAAAATAATGGAACCTGTCGTCCACGAAGGCCGCGACTAGTTTCCCGCTATCAACTTAAGACTGAAAAGCCCGCGCCATTTTGGTGCGGGCTTTTTTTGTACGTCCTAAGTACCGCGTTTCACGACCAATTGATTGAGGCTACCGGAGCGAAAGCCTTCGAGATCGATTGTTATGAATCGGAAGCCAAGACCCTTTAAGCGATCTCCGACCTGATCGTGGATCGCAATCAAGTCGCCAATGCGATCGCGCGGTACTTCCAACCTAGCCAGGTCGCCGCGGTGATAACGCACTCGACAGATCTCAAATCCTTCCGCTCGCAAAAACTGCTCGGCGACGTCGATCATCTTCAAACGCTGCGGAGTAACCTCTTCGCCGTAGGCGACTCGGGACGAAAGGCAGGGAGTGGCAGGTTTATCCCACACTGGCAATTCCCAAAAGCAAGCGAGATCGCGGATGTCTTGCTTGTTAAAACCACACTCGGCGAGCGGACTGAGCACCTCGAATTCGGCAGCCGCCTTCATTCCGGGGCGGTAGTCGCCCAAGTCGTCGACATTGGCACCGTTTAGCACATAACGAAAACCTCGTTGCCGCTGCAGGGAATCGATATTCGAATAGAGCTCCGTCTTGCAAAAATAACATCGATCGCCTTGGTTTGCCGTGTACTGCTGACGATTGAATTCTTGCGTTTCAATAACGATGTGTTCAATTCCAATGATCTCGGCGAGTTCTTTCGCTTGCTCGAGTTCTCCAGAGGCCAGACTTGCACTCGTTCCCGTGACCGCAATTGCCGAATCCCCCAGCGCTAACTGGGCAGCTTTTGCGACGACCGTACTGTCGACGCCGGCAGAAAATGCGACGGCGCAGCTCTCAAGCTTCGCAATGGAAGCGAGTAGCTGGTCGCGCTTAGTTTCGATTGTTACGAACGAGGATGACATTGAGTAACGAGGTTCTGCTCGGCGCTAAAGTCGAGTGAAAAATTTGGTAAAAATAGCGATTCCTCCGCCACTATGCCGTGGCGGCGAGTTTTGTGGAAGCCCGCAGTGAATAGGGGGGTGCCCATACCTCGCATCGTGTGATCCCAGCGGAGAACAAGTTCTCAGGCTCGGCTATACACTCCGCGAAACAAATTAATAAGGCTCCCAGCGGACATCTATCGGCTCCCCCAAAAGCATGCGCCGTCAACACAAACATGGAAGAGGAATCGCCGGAGGACAGTAAACTATCCCTTCCAGAAAGTGTACGGGAAGATGCCTCTGGGGGGAAGAATGAAATGCTTCCAGCTGGCTGCATTCTTGTGGCTAAATGAGCGATACCAACGTATTGACGAGCCGAATCGGTTCCGAAAATCCGGTTGGGCAAGCCGCGGAGACGGCCAGGGCGACGGGGTCAAGGGCGACGGGGTCAAGAGCGACGAGGACTCGATCTGCCCGAAGCGCAGCTTGCTACCCGGGTATCACTTCCGTCCAATCTGCCTGCAAAGCACAACATGGCCAACCCGAAACACCAAGCCAGAATCGAAATGGCGCTGCCAAAATAGAATGCCTTTGGTACGAGGCGAAACGTAACTGTGTGCTTTCCTTTCGGTAGAAATACTCCCCGCACGAGCAAGTTAGTCACATGGACTGGTAACTCGATCTGACCCTTATCCGATTGGGTATATGCTCGCCAATCTTTGGTGTGGACATCGTTCTGGACGATGTAACCTGGCGCGGCCAAATCGACCTCGTAGACTAATTCGGTTTCGCTCCACCGCACTAACTTACACTGTTCCACAGCGTCCTCGGGTGGCATCGAGTGTATTTCTTCACGTCCCGGAAACCCTTCCACAAGTGCTATGTTACGCCAATCAAAAAGCTTGTCACTGGGAAACATGACTGCGCGAGAAAAATCGGTCAACGCTTTGGAATGCCGGCGATCCGGCGAATCGATAAAACTCACCTGATGGACAATCCAAGCAGATCTTGCCGGCGCGGGTATTTTCCACAAACTGACATCGTCAACTGGCGCTGCGGACGTGTCGACTTTCTCAAGCGCATCAAAATCCGCGTCACCTTCGGACAAATAGAATTGAGCACCTAACATTTCGAGATAGTCGCGCGACAGGTCAATTTTTGTTGCATCGTGTTTTGTTCTCAAGCCATCGTACTTGGAACGCAACGCCAGCTGCCCCAAGACGTGATTTGACGTCGATCCTCCCACCGCGATCAACGAGATCTTTCGTTGCGCTCCTCGCGTCAAATTGTATTTTGGCACCAGTGTTTGAGAATCGTGAAAAACGCCTTCTGCTTGGCGCGTTACACTTCCGGTGTCCGACCACTCGGGCGGATACCAGTCACTCGACTTGTGAATTCTCACCGGTGCGAGTGACGGGCGTGCATTAGCGACGACGATTTCCGCCAGCACATTCTTTTTTGTCCACAAGTCTTGCGGCGCCAACTGAACCATCCAGCCATTCGCCAAGCATATATCAACCACGGTCAGCAAGAGAGCGGCGATTGGCAACCCAGAAATCGTCTTTTGCCAATGCCATCGAATCGCGAAGAAAATCGCGGCGCTGATCAACATTGTCTGAGACAAACTAAACAATATGTCGCGCCAACAACCGGCCGCATCGAATGGGCCGAAAAGCGAACCTCCCCGGGGAATAGGAATCGTGAGACTCGTGAGCGGTATAACTGCCACTCCAACTAATAGCAGCAACGACGTCACAGCCACAGCAGCGGATATCCAGAGCCAGCCTCGATGGGGCAGGTCGCGAATCCGTGACCACTGTCTTCCCGCGAGCATGCTGAACAACAAGCTCGCTAACAGGAACATCTTTGCGGGGTAC
>JBLHLE010000761.1:0-4530 GCA_047620805.1 Pirellulaceae bacterium | reverse complement strand
AGCTTGTCGTGGGTAGAACGACCAGTGTTTATCGGGATTCAGGTTCTCCGCGTCGTTGGTAACTTTGGGTGTAACCTCTTTGGCATCGAAGCGAGGATCCGGAGCGCCTCGCAGGACCCAGCCGACAAAATCATTGACGACGGATTCAGGCAACGGCTTCTCTGGCGGCATCTCAGTATCTTGATAACGCAACGATTGAATAATGAGGCTGTCATCCGGCTTTCCCGCTACCAGAGCTGGACCCGATTCGCCCCCCTGTAAAATGCCGTCGCGAGAATCGAGCAACAGCTTGCCACCCACTTCCTGCGACTTTGCCGAATGACACTCGTAGCAATGCTTGACAAGAACCGGTCGTATCTTCTTCTCAAAGAAGTCGATATCCGCCTTGGCTAGATCGGCGCCACGCACTGCCGAAGAAAAGGCAGTGACAATAAGGACTACGGTGAGCGCGCGGGAAAATTGTTTCACATCAGTAACGCATTAGGTGGGATTTTCAGGCAAGATTAATAAGTATTAATTATCGCGGATCGCTGGATGGGATGCAATGTTATTCGACCGCAGATGGGTCCTGGAAACGAGTTACGTGGCATAAATTGTTAAAGGCTACGGAATATGGCAAGGATTTGGGGGCTTGGGCTGGAGGGAGAGAAGTTGACATTGGCCGTGGGAGTGCTATTCGTAGTACAGCAATCTCACGAGTCCTTCTTTCGACGACTCGATTTAGACGACTTAATTCTTGACTACCTGGTTCTAGCGACTGGAGAATTCCGATGAGACGTTTCGCCCTTGGCATTTTTACTTTGTCGATCATTTTCACCACGACGGCGCAAGCTGACGAAAAATCTGCCATAGCAGAGATTCAGAAACTCGGCGGGGCGGTACGAAAAGTTGCGGCAAGCGTCGAATGGCAAGAGGTCGACTTTCACCTCGCAGGTACGGACGTCACCGACGACGGACTCGTCCATCTTAAGGAAGTACAGCAGCTGGTTGCCGTTCATCTCAAGAACACCAAGATCACCGACGCTGGCCTCAAGCACTTGGCCGGTCTCACAGAATTAAAACGTCTTCACCTGGAGTTGACTGGCATCGATGGCAGTGGACTTGCACACATCAAGGGCCTCGACAAACTTGAGTACCTCAATGTCTACGGCACGAAAGTGAACGATACGGCGCTGGCCCATCTGCATGGTCTGAAGAGTCTCAAAAAGCTCTACGTGTGGCAAACTACAGTAACAGATGAAGGTATCGCCGCCCTACAGAAAGCCTTGCCGGATCTGAAGATCGATCGCGGCCTCATCCAGAAACCTGCCGAAGGCGAAGCTCCCAAAGAGCCAGCAAAATAGTGGCTCGAGTCCAGTAATTGGCAACGATCGATTGCGATCATGTGTTCGCAACAAGCGTTGCTGCATAAGCTGAGCTAGTCCTTAGTTGACGTCCAGACAGGCGGCTTCTTCCGTACTGCGGACGTAGATTCGGCCGTTGCTGAAGGCAGGAGTTGACCAGCACTTGCCTTTCACAGCTTGGACGCGGCCCAATTCGGTGTACTTGTCAGGGGACGCCGATGCGATCACCACTTCGCCACTGTCGGATAGTACGACCAAATTGTCGCCGACCAGAATACAGTTCCCTGGGCCAAAGCCGAGTTGCGACCACTTGATTTCGCCCGTTGCCAATTCCACACAAAGCAATGGCGCCTTGCCGTACTTCTTGAACTCGTAGATGCCGTACAAATGGCCGTCGCGGATTACAGGCGTGCTCCAATGATTCATCAGGCGGTTGGGCTTGAACCAGACTTCCTTGGCCTCTGGGCTTGCGCTGACTTCGAACACCGCCGAGCCGACGCCGTATCCTGCGGAGCAGTAAACGCGGCTGCCCTCGACGACGGGAGAAGCGGCACTCGAAACGCTGAAGGGAAACTTACTCCGCCACAATTCCTTCCCGTCCTCAGCGGCAATGCCAACCAATCCCGATTGGGCGAAGAAGATAACCTGTCGCGCACCACCAATCTCGGCGAAGCAGGGCGTCGCGTGCGTAATCGTTTCGTCGCCGCTCTTCCAGATCAACTTTCCGGTCTCCTTATTGAAAGCGAGAAACGATTGTCCCTTGCCACCACCACCGACGTAAATCACGTCGCCGATGAACAGAGGAGAGGAAGCGTTCCGCCACTTGATCGGTTGTCCACCAAACTCCTCGACGATATCGTGTTTCCAAACCAGTTCACCGTTACTAGCATTCAGGCAGCTGAGCAGCATATGGGAGTCGTAAACGAAGACGAGCTTGCCATCGCTTGCTGGCGTGGCACGCGGCCCGTCGCCACCCCGATTGTCAGGAGCTCCTGAGTTTCCGCCGTCGTGACCATAGTCACTTTCGCCAAGCTGAACGCCCCACAGTTCACGGCCCGATTCAGCATCCAGCGCCAAGCAGACCTCCAGCTTCTTGCCACTGACTTCCCGCGCGACGATCGTGAAGACTCGACCGTCTGCAACGGCCAGCGAGCTGAATCCCAACGGAGTAGGTGACGTCCAGAGGACTTTGGGTGGTTTCGTTTCCCAATTGACATTGCCGATCGATTCGCTGGAAGCTCCATCACCAGCGAGTCCCCGGTATTGAACCCAGTTGTCGGCGTACACGAAAGAGGAGAGAACGATGGTATAGATACAAAACGAGGAAATTCGGATTTTATTCATGGCAAGTTGAATGGTCTGTAGCCGAGCCGGAAACGCAATGTCCAAGCGGGCGGGGTTGCGGTGGGAAAGGTAACGCGAGCCGCTGGCTCGCCTGGCATGGTGAATTACCGCACAAATGACGGTCTATTCTTCATTTCGAGTATACACACGGTGGCTTGGTCTGCCCAGTATCTAGCTGCTGTTTCTCCGCGTTGAAAAACCATCGGCCAGACGTCCTGGGATTGGAAGTCAGTGCTAAACGCAGAGGTCGCAGAGGCGCAGAGAAGAAATGTGTCACGGTGATTGGTTGGGCACCTACTAGTAAGCCAAAGGACATAAAAGTGTTTCTTGATCTGCACGGCACTTCTGAAATCGTGCGAATTGAATTGTGTAAGGGTGATACACATCCAACATCCTTACCCCGGAATCCGATTTCACGCTCGACTCGGAGCAGGAGCCGTATGAGGGAATACTTCACGTACGGATCTGTGGGCGGGGGCCGCCGGCAACGGCGGTCCCTACCGCGATCCCCACTTTTTATCCGGACAAACCACTGGCTCGCCGTCATGGCGATTTTGGTTTCATTCCAGCCTCAACACCTTCACGCTTGACGGCATGTCGTTGGTCCGAAAAACGCGTTGGGTCGCCTTTTGATAGTCCGACTCTTTGGCATGGTAAATGTCGACGAATTTCTGTGGATTGCGATCGACTAACGGGAACCAGGTGCTTTGGACTTGGATCATAATGCGGTGTTCGCGGCGAAAGCAGTGATAGGTGTCGGGCATCGTGAACTTGACGCGCGTTGGCGTGTTGGGTTTGAAGGCGACTTCTTTGTCGAGTCCTTCGCGAAACTTGCCGCGGATCACGTCGCCGCGGACCAGTTGCTGGTAGCCGCCCATGCGAACTTCTTTTGGGTTGGGATCGGGATCGGGATAGTCGTTGGGATAGACGTCGATCACTTTGACGATCCAGTCACTGTCCGTGCCGGAAGTCGAAACATGCAGATCGACTTCGATGGGACCGACGATGGTGAAATCGTCCTGCAAAACGTCTGTTTGATAAACCAGCACGTCAGGTCGTTGCGACGCGAAACGCTGGTCGGCGACTAGGTACTCGGCCTTCATACCTGTCGCAACGACGTTCATGTACGGCACTGGATTCTTCGGATCGCTGATATACTCGTCTATGCCCTTTTTATTTGTGGGTGCAGCAAATGAGAGTCGCTCACTTTCGTGAAAGAACAGCGATATCGGCTTGGCGTCTCGCGGCGGCCACTGATCGTATTTGCGCCAGTGATTGGTCCCCGTCTCGAACACCCAAGCTTCGGGATGTTCGAGTTTGCCTTTGTCTTTCAGATGAAATTCGAAGAAGGGGAGTTCGATATTCTTGCGATAGAACTCCGCGGTCTTCGAGTTCCACGGAATATCGCCGAACGAGGCACCATCGTCGCGCGACCAACCGCCGTGTCGCCACGGTCCCATCACGAGCATATTGAACGTACCGGGATTGTTCCGCTCGATGTACTTGTATGTCTCGAGCGCTCCGAACAGGTTCTCCGCGTCAAACCAACCGCCCACGGTCATTACAGCCGGCTTGACATTTTTCAAATGCGGGCGGATATTACGCGCCTTCCAAAATTCGTCGTACGTGCCGTGCTTGATGGACTCGGTCCAGAACGGCACGTCGCCTTTGAGGTATTTCTCATCGATCTCGGACAGTGTCTTGATGCGGCGGAAGAATTCATAACCATCGGGCGTACCGTAGTCGAATGCGGCGCGGGGAAACGCTTTCGTGGGCTCCGGCCGCAGGCGGCCGCTGCGCGACATCCAGTTGAACATGTGAGCGAGAAAAAACGCACCGTTGT